>NZ_JAEQDE010000013.1:0-1252 GCF_020737865.1 Microcoleus sp. PH2017_35_SFW_U_B | reverse complement strand
GTTGTATCCAAGTAGGCTCCTACTTTAGCGCCCTACTTTGTAAAATGACAGTAGGTACAGGAAAATAGTCAAAAAAATACCCCCTGGTTAAAGGGGGTAAGTGACTTACCAGGTAAGGGTTAAACTTCGACAAGATGTATATCTTTATCAAATCCTAGGTAATGCTTAACAATGATTTCAACACTGTTCCCGCAAGCGTGAGCCAATAGCAGAAGAGCCGATGTGTCACTTTTGTTAGCGTGAGCGGTAAGGGTAATGTAAGTGTGTCTAGTGTGATAAGGTGCGAGATATTGGCTGATTTTGCCTTCAGAAACAAGTCGAGTAACTACGCCAGGATAGTGGTATTCGTAGCTTTTGCCATTTACTTCTTTCTTATCTACCTTGCCTAGCCATATTAAAGAGTGACTGCTGTTGCTATGAGTTTGGCCGCCTACCTGTGGGAATACAAGGTCAACTGATGATTGACTTTTTCTAATATTAGATAGAAGGCTAGCTATTTTCGGGGTGATTCTGAACATTCTTATCTCTTTAGTTTTTGTCCGCTTTGTAGATTTAATGCTGGTTGCGTAGCTCTTACTAAAACGGATATAGCCACGGTCAAAGAAAATATCACCCCAACGCAATGCGAAAGCTTCACCGGGTCGGCAACCTGTCAGAAACAAAAATTCAATCAAGGGCGCGGCTTTACGTTCATTTTGCTTGTCTGATTCATAGAATGCCCTGACAATAATGTCACGTTCATTCTTGGTAAAAAAACGTACATCAGTTTCGCATTCTTCCTCTTGCCTACTATCTTGCAACTGCCACCATTCTAGTATTTCACCATCGACACCGATTGCTGATGTGTACTTTTCCTTAGGATTCTCGACAACTTCAAGATGTAAGTTTCGATAAGGGTTTTGAGCATTCTTTATCATGCCCGTTGATTGCCCTCGATCAAAAGCTTCATTTAACGCTCGGATGGTATCGACAATAGCAGCCTTATTGTAAGGTGACAATAATAGTTTTTCAGCAGACAATCTGTTAACAGGTAGACTGCTGATGTCGTTCCCGGTAGCGGAAAAACTACGGCTTTTTTTGTCCCATTTCAGCCCTTTGATGATATTTGAATAACGTCGCAGATAGCGGTCAGCAAAAGTAGATGGCTCTACTTTTGTTTCTTTCCACTGAAGGTACGCTTCCCACATCTCGCCTACGGTAATCTCGGGTGTTGCAGCCTGTGCACCTGGCATCTGAAGTACATCAGCTAGCT
>NZ_JAEQDE010000035.1:0-68375 GCF_020737865.1 Microcoleus sp. PH2017_35_SFW_U_B | reverse complement strand
CCAGACAGTTCAGTTTGTCTTAAAGACGTAGGCTAGACACTGGTTTAGTCCTGAATTTGTGAAGGTGGTGAGCCTTCCTCTTTCAAGCCCCATGCCTTTGGGCTGGGGTCAATGACGAGGTTAACCGTAACACTGACTTTTTTCCAAAAATACTATAGAACCCCCTGTAAAATTCATTTTACACGGTGCAATATTTATAATTAGGTCGTCAGTCCAACTCCCCGCCGGATTATTTTACGATTTTAAGTATGGAACCAGCAGACACTTATAAAGGTTGGATTCTTCAATCCCAGAAAGTATTCTACGTCGAAGTTTGGGATAGCTGCGGCAACCGCCACGTCGCCGTCCAAAATGCCAAAACTGAAGAGGAAGCTTTGGAATTGGCCAAAAAGTGGATTGACAACTATGAGTCTAAACCCGGAAGAATGCCGATCGACGTACCGCATCCTTTCGGGGATGCGATCGATATGCCATTTTAATTCAGTTGACAGTTGACAGTTGACAGTTGACAGTTAGGAAAATGTGTTACGAAATTCCTCGCAATTTTTTAGTATTTTCTACCAAACTCATAGCAAATTCATCGAACCTTTGAGACAGTTTTTCATCCAACAATTTACCATCAGGACTAAAAGCTTTCCAAGCTTGTCCGATCGCAATTTGTTCGGGAATTACCCAAGCGTGTACCCATCTCAGAATCGTTCGCAAATCGTTAAGGGCGTTGTTGTTGACTTGTCCTCCCAACACGCTGATTGCACCCGCAACTTTCCCGTCCAAATGCTCGAAACTCATCAAATCCAGGGCATTCTTGAGAACACCGCTAACGCTACCGTGATACTCCGGCGTTGCCAAAATTAAACCGTCGGCTTGGCGTACCGCATTCCGCAGCTTTTCCACATCCGGGTAATCGTGATAATCATTCTCGCCGTCGCAGAAGGGCAGATCGAGCGATCGCAAATCGAATATTTCAACTTCTGCGCCCAGGGCCTGCGCCCGTCCTGCTGCTACCGTCAGCGCTAACTGGCTGTAGGAGCCAGCCCGCAAACTTCCACCAATGCCGACAATCTTTACCATAGGAGTTGAAAAACAATAACTGCTTGACTAAGACGTACTCATTACGACTATGATTAGTCTAACAAGTGCGATCGGCAAATGTCAATCGATTTTAGATTTGGGATTTGACGTGGCCGAGAAACCGGGTTTTTGCCAAGATTCTTGGTGAAAGCCACAGATTTGGTAAAAAACCCGGTTTCTGAGTCGCAGAGAGTGGGAGGGGCCGAGAAACCGGGTTTTTGCCAAAATTCTTGGTGAGAGCCGACAGATTTGGTAAAAAACCCGGTTTCTGAGTCGCAGTGCGTAAATTCAGTTGACAGTTGACAGTTGACAGTTAAGAGCGACCTCTACCTGGAAGTCCGAGGATTGGAGTAATGAATAGTCGGATTTTAATTTCTCCCGCTCAAGGTTCCGGCTTTAAACGAATTCTTTCTGGTAAGTTCAGTGGAGGGACAGAGAAACCGGGTTTTTGCCAAAATTCTTGGTGAAAGCCCCTGATGCCGCGAAAAAACCCGGTTTCTGAGTCGCAGTGGGTTCAAAATCCTGCATCTTCAGGTACCTATTGAGATGTCATCGACAGATAAACCCATTGAACACCCGGCATCTTGTTAAAATAAACGAACGTAGCAAACCACAAGCGGTCAATCTTGGCAGTATTCCACCTTGGGCAAAAAGTAATATGAAAAATTCTTGGAAACACGCATGGCTGGGACATCTAGCTGAAAACAAAGACAAATCGAGCCAGCAGAATCCTAAAAAATCAATTCCAGGACGAAATCTTTGGCGCATCCTGGGTAGTTTGGTGATTTCTCAAGGAATATTGCTCTCTACCCCGGTGTTTGCCGACAGCGCGCCAAACAACACGATGAGTTACAGCCAACTCATCGACAACATAGAAAAAGGACAAGTCAGTAAAGTCGAAATAGATGAAATCCAAAGAACTGCCAAAGTTAGGCTAAAAGATCAAAAAAGCGATCAGGCGCAAATTGTTACTCTCTTCGACTACAACAACCGAGAACTCTACTCGCAAATCCGCGCCAAAAAGATCGACTTTGAAGTCAAACAAACAGCCGACAACGCGGCCGCAGTTAGTTTAGTAGTAAACTTGCTGGTAATTTTTGCAGTGTTGGCAGTGTTGATGGCTATCCTGCGCCGATCGACCCAATCGCAAGGAAATGCCATGAACTTCGGCAAATCCCGAGCCCGTTTCCAAATGGAAGCCAAAACCGGCGTGATGTTCGACGACGTAGCAGGAATCGAAGAAGCTAAAGAAGAACTGCAAGAAGTTGTCACTTTCCTGAAAAAACCCGAACGCTTCAACGCCATCGGCGCCAAAATTCCCAGAGGAGTTCTGTTAATCGGGCCTCCGGGAACAGGTAAAACCATGTTGGCAAAAGCGATCGCAGGTGAAGCAGCCGTCCCATTCTTCAGCATCTCCGGTTCCGAATTTGTGGAAATGTTCGTCGGAGTCGGCGCCTCCCGCGTCCGCGACTTGTTCCGCAAAGCTAAAGAAAATGCGCCCTGCATCGTCTTCATCGATGAAATAGACGCCGTAGGAAGGCAGCGCGGTGCTGGTATTGGCGGCGGAAATGACGAACGCGAACAAACTCTCAATCAGTTGCTGACAGAGATGGACGGCTTTGAGGGTAACAGCGGCGTGATTGTGATTGCAGCTACTAACCGCCCCGACGTGCTCGATACTGCCTTGCTGCGGCCCGGTAGGTTCGATCGCCAAGTAACGGTAGATTTGCCCAGTTACAAAGGGCGTTTGGGGATTTTGGAAGTGCACGCGCGCAACAAAAAACTCGACGAGGAAGTTGCCCTAGACATGATTGCCCGTCGCACTCCAGGCTTTTCCGGCGCTGATTTGGCAAACTTGCTCAATGAAGCAGCTATTCTGACAGCGAGGCGACGCAAAGACACGATTGGTACTTTGGAAGTTAATGATGCGATCGACCGAATTACGATCGGGCTGACTCTGAATCCGCTGCTCGACAGTAAGAAAAAGTGGCTGGTAGCATACCACGAAATCGGACACGCCCTCGTATCAACTATGCTCAAAAATACCGACACCCTAGAAAAAGTAACGATTATTCCCCGTTCCGGTGGCATCGCAGGCTTTGCCAACTACGTGCTCGACGAAGAAATGCTCGACAGCGAAGGTTTGAGGAGTCGGGCGTGGCTGTTAAGCCGGATTACTGTAGCTTTGGGAGGACGGGCTGCGGAGGCAGAAGTTTACGGCGATGCGGAAGTAACTCTGGGCGCCAGCAGCGATATCACAGAAGTCAGCAAGCTAGCGAGACAGATGGTAACGCTTTACGGAATGTCGGATTTGGGGCCTGTGGCTTTGGAAAGTCCGAACAATGAGGTGTTTTTGGGCCGAGACTGGAATTCGCGATCGGATTATTCTGAAGCAATGGCGATGAAGATCGATCGGCAAGTCCGAGAAATCGCTATTCACTGCTACGAAGAAGCCCGCCGGATTATCCGCGAAAACCGCGCTTTGGTAGACAAGCTGGTGGAAGCGCTGTTGGATGAAGAAACCATCGATGGTGAGGAATTTCGCCGAATTGTCGATCGATACACCGAGTTGACAACAAAAAAAGAGTTAGCCCCAACGTGAATTAGTCAGCAGTGATTAAATGTTTGCAGTAAGGTTTGTAGGGGAGCATCTCAGTTTTGCAAGAAGCATTTTTTCTTCACAGTGCGAGCGTCCCCGCTCGCGTGCGTATACAAGCACGCGAGCGGGGACGCTCGCACTATAAATGCAAAACTGAGATGCTCCCGGTTTGTAGTGAGGACTTCAGTCCTTCTTTTTGGAAGAATTAAGACTAAAGTCCTCACTACAGTAAGGTTTGTAGTGAGGACTTCAGTCCTTCTTTTTGGAAGAATTAGGACTAAAGTCCTCACTACAAACTAAGAAGAATTAGGACTAAAGTCCTCACTACAAACCTAAAAATTACAAGTTTGTAGTGAGGACTTCAGTCCTCATTCCCAGACTAATTAAGATTGATTGGAATACATTTCGCGAAGTACCAAAGCCGGATCTACCCAGCGGCCGCCGTACTTCAATCCCCAATGCAGGTGAGGCCCACTCGTGCGCCCTGTCATCCCCACTCTGGCAATTCTCGCACCGGCCGGCACAGTTTGACCCTGCCAAATTTGCAGGCCGCCTTCACGATCGATATAATAACGCCCGCCGTTAGCGGTTTGCACCCTACCTTTGAGGTGACAGTAGATGTGATCCCAATTTCCCGATCGCACTACCATACCAGTACCGCACCTGCCATCTTCCCAAACTTCCACAACTTGACCCCCCCACCAATTGCGGATGTAGCTGCCTTCCGGGGCCGCCATGTCCAAACCGTAATGAAAATCCCCGCCGCGGGGGCCGAAGGGGGAAGTATAGGCTTCAAAACTTTCCACTGGAAAAGAAGCTTCTTGCCACAAATTACCCGTCGCTACTCTGCTTGGTAAACCTGACTGAGCTTTGACCACCTGCTGCTGCAAATAAGGGCTGATCAACACAATGCCGATCGAAAGTGCCAGCAGCAGCATCTGTCTGAAACGAAAAAAGCGTTTTACCGTCAGCGGGCCTCTAGAGTCTTGCAGGATTTTTTTCACGGCGAACAAGTTGAATGTGTGTGCGAGTGTGCGTTGAGGAGTGCCAATTCGCTGCAAGATGGCGTCTGATATCTACCCTTCCTTCGCGAATCAGTTTATCAACAACGTGTATCTTACTCCATCCAAAACCCGTGTCAAGGCTTCCGGGCATTTACGCGGGGGTAAGGCAAAAAAAAATGGCCTCAGAATTTCGGCTGCGGTTGAATTCGATCGAGCTTTTGCTTGACACTATAGTAGTTCGGGGATTTTGGATGTCGTCTGAAATCTCAAATTTATAACACACATCAAGCAATGCTTACTGAAATTTTTCCTTTTAGTTTTGCCATAGACGCAACTGCGATCGCCGGTGCGTCATTATGGTCTTTAGCCCTGTATTGGGGTCTCTCACCCATCACAGAATGGGTAATCCTGCAACTCAACCGCTGGATGAATTTTGCCGAAAGATCCCTCTACACCTCGGAAGCGGAGTTTGAGAGAACCCGCCAAGCCCGAGAAGCTCAAAATGCCTTTTATGCTTCCCTGTTGAGTATTCTGCCCTTTTTGATTGTGGGCGGATTGTGCAATTGGGGCGTCGAATTGTCGTTGGGTGCCAGTTGGGCGGTATCTATGGGGACGATCGCCTGTATTGGCGGTGGCGTGTACGAACTCGGGCGCCGAGACGGCGAGTCTTAGGCAATTTTAGATTTTGGATTTGGGACACTCCTGGACGCGCAGGTAGTCAGAAACCGGGTTTTTGCGACAATATTTCGTTGTCACCCGCAGATTCGCTAAAAAACCCGGTTTCTTTTGTTGAAGCAGGTAATTCCTGTATGATTGTCGCTCAAAAATTACAATGTAAAGCTATGAAACTAAAGTGGTTGATACCTGCAATTATCTCATCTTTTTCGATCGTTGTTATTCCTGCGAAAGCGGCTGAAACCAGGTGCGGATGGTTGATTAATCCCACGCCTGCTAATTGGTATCTCAAAGACAAATATGCTCAGTGGATTATCTCGGCGCAAGGGGGATATCAAGCCGGAGGAATGGATAATATTCCTCCTTTTAACGACGATGAATATGTCAAAACTAATGTCAATTATGGATATGGTTGTGCTTGTTTGGATGTGGTAACAGATAGAAATCGAATCAGAATTACCACGATACAAGGTGGCGAACAATTACCACTCTCGACTTGTCGCCAAGATCCGAATTTACCAAAAATTCGTTAGTTGTGGCAAAACTAGACATTTTTTTAACTCAGTAAAATGAAATACGAACCAACATCATTAAATCAAGCCCGCGCCGCCTTCAAACAAATCTGGGGATACGACGACTTTCGGCCGCCTCAAGGAGAAATCGTCAGCAGTTTGTTAGCCGGGAAAGATACAATGATAATTATGCCGACAGGTGGTGGCAAATCAATCTGCTTTCAACTGCCAGCTTTATTACAAACAGGCTTAACTTTGGTGATTTCGCCGTTAGTCGCACTGATGGAAAATCAAGTGCAAGAATTGCGCGATCGCAATTTACCCGCTGCCCTCCTCCACAGTCAATTACCAGCACAGCAACGCCAACAAACTATGCAATCGCTACAACAAAATAAGTTGAGATTGCTGTACCTATCTCCCGAAACATTGCTCAGCAAACCTGTTTGGGAAATTATCAGTCAGCCGCACATCCCAATCAACGGTTTAATATTAGATGAAGCTCACTGTTTAGTCCAGTGGGGCGATACTTTTCGACCAGCTTACCGCCGTTTGGGTACAGTGCGATCGGCTTTGTTAAAATCTAAGCCGGAAGGAACTAAAATTGCGATCGCAGCTTTCACCGCCACCGCCAACCCCCAAGCGCAGCAAACAATCAACAAAGTCTTGCAACTACACAAGCCGGAAGCTTTTTTGCTCAGTCCGTACCGTTCTAACCTGCACCTGCAAGTGCAAACTGTCTGGACACGCAGAGGGCGGAGACAACAGTTATTAAATTTTATCAAAGCTCGACCAAAAGAAGCAGGTTTAGTCTACGTCCGCACTAGAAAAGATAGCGAAAACTTGGCGGATTTGTTGGAAGATGCGGGTTATAAAACGGCAGCCTATCATGCAGGTTTGAGTCCAGAATCGCGGCGAAAAATAGAAACAGCTTGGCTGAATAACGATCTGAAATTTGTTGTTTGTAGCTGCGCCTTCGGGATGGGAATTAATAAGCCGGATGTGCGCTGGGTTGTTCATTTTCAAGCACCTTTGCTATTATCGGAATACATTCAGGAAATAGGTAGAGGCGGACGCGACGGCAAATCTGCGATCGCCCTGACGTTGATTAGCGAACCGACGGGTTTGCTTTATCCCGATGACAAACAAAGAGCACAATTTTTTCAAGACAAATTGCGATCGCAATTTCGAGAAGCCCAGCAGTTGGCGAAACAACTCCCAGCTAAGGGCGATGCAGATGCTGTGGGGCGGGAATTCCCTGAAAGTGCGATCGCCCTTTCGATCTTGCACAGCAGCGGACAGTTAAGATGGGAAGATCCTTTCAATTATGCGATCGACAAATCCGCACAACAAAAAAGTGTCAAACAAAACTTTACCGCCCCCGAAGAAATGGCAAAATATCTCAAGCATCGGGAGTGCAGGTGGCAATTTTTGCTGCAAGCTTTTGGCTTTACCAAGGAAGCTACATCTATGCGCTGCGGGCACTGCGATAATTGTCGGTGAAATTGACAATTAGACTAAAAAATGTTAGAATATAAAGAGCAGACGGCGGTTGAAACCGCTGCTATACAAACGATGTCCGCCTCCGCGGACTAAGAGAGGATAACTTCAACAGTTGACAGTTGACAGTTGACAGTTGACAGTTTGAGAGCGACCTCTACCTAGAAGGAAGAGGATTGGAGCAATGAATAGTCTGATTTTAATTTCTCCCTCAAAGGGAGAGGCTTTCAACCAATTCTTTCTGGTAATTTTAATTGCCTTTGTCTTCAACCCGCGGAGGCGGGTTTTGTTTTTATAGACGCGGTTTCAACCGCCCTGTCTTCTTTTTACGCAATTCCTGCTTAATAAAGGCAAAAAACAGTAAAAATTAAATGATAGAAACAAAGACTACGGCACAGATATATACAGTAGAAAATACAGAGGAATTTAATCAAACTAATGTCACTCAGCGATTAGATATTTGGCTGTCAAACCAGATACCAGACTTATCGAGATCGCGAATCCAAACTCTGATATCACAAGGCAACGTCAAAGTCAACGACGCAACCTGCACCTCGAAAAAAATATCAGTCAAAACGGGCGATCGCATCCACATCACTTTACCCGAAGCCCAGCCCACAAAATTAGAACCCCAAGCAATTCCCCTCGACATCCTCTACGAAGACGACAGCCTAATAATCATCAACAAACCAGCCGGATTAGTCGTCCATCCAGCCGCCGGACATCTAGACGGTACCTTAGTCAACGCCCTGTTAGCCCACTGTCCCCTCGCAGAAATCGGCGGCGTTCAACGCCCCGGAATCGTCCACAGATTAGACAAAGATACAACAGGTGCGATCGCGATCGCCAAAACCGACATCGCCCACCAAAACCTGCAAGCCCAACTCAAAACCAAAACCGCCCGCCGGGAATATTTAGGCGTAGTTTACGGAGTTCCTAACGCCGAAACAGGTACAATAGACCTACCCATCGGCCGGCATCCCACAGACCGCAAAAAAATGGCAGTAGTACCAGAACAAAAAGGCGGCCGCCCCTCCGTTACTCACTGGACAATCAAAGAAAGAATCGGCAACTATTGCTTAATGCACTATCAATTAGAAACAGGCCGCACCCATCAAATTCGCGTCCACACAGCCGAAATTAAACATCCCATAGTCGGCGACCCCATGTACAGTTCCAACCGTTCCATCGGCGTAAATTTAACCGGACAAGCCCTCCACGCATGGCGCCTGCAATTGCAGCATCCGTTAACCGGAGAGTTGATTGAGGCGATCGCGCCTTTACCCGATCAATTCAACACTCTGCTAAAAATATTGCGCCTGCGAGCTCATATTTGATAATTGGTAACTGAGTATGGGGAATTAATAATTGGGAATTGATGACTACTAACTACTGTTCGCGAGCGGGGACAGCACTACTACTGTTTGCGAGCGGGGACAGCACTACTAACCACTAACCACTAACCACTAACCACTAACCACTAACCACTAACTACTAACCACTAACCACTAACTACTAACCACTAACTACTAACTACTAACCACGGACAAAAAATTATGAGTCCTGAGTTTTGGATTCCGAGTTTAATAAAAAACTCAAACCTCAAAACTCAAGACTCAAAACTCTCTCAGCCTAAAAACTGATCGATTAAATCCATAGCCCGACACAAACAATAGTACCAAGCAGTATCAATTAGCGGCGAGGAACCATCGTGGCAATATTGATATTAGCCAGAGATACGCGCTGCGGCGGAGTAGCAGGCATGGACATATTCCGAGCCATATTCAAATAGTTCGACGGATCGCCAGCCTTCGCTTGCTGTTCTTGAGGAACAAAACGGCGAACTGTACTCTGCCAAATGATTTGCGGGAAGCCAAGCTGCGAGCGGTGGTACTCGTTGTAGCGAGGTGTCTTCAAATTGAAAGGAGTTTCCCCTCCAACACGCTGAGGCAAAATTCGGCGTTTTTGGTAAGGAATTGTATCGTAGCCGAAGTTGTCGAGGTACTCATCGCTATTGACCAATTCGTCAATAAACCCTTGAGGCCCCTTGGTTGCAACTACGATCGACCAAGCAATCTTTTCGCGATCGCTGTAAACATCCCGGCCCAAAACGCGCTGCACGCACATTTCCACAAACCGGTAGTTGCTGTTAGTTTGGTAATTCCGTTCCAAGAAAGGCCCCGAAGTCGCCAAACCGCGAATGAAATCCCGCACAGTAATTTGGCCGAACTTGAGTTGCGACTCCAAAGACTTTTGGCGGTTGCTCTTGAGGATTTGGTGTTCGCTGTAAATCTGACGATATCCAGCCCAAATCAAATTTTCCATGTCCCCGGACGAGAGCACATTTTCAGTTGTGAAAACTCTGGGCTGCTCGTCGCCCCCTACTTCATAACCAGCAACGCGCTGGTTTTGACTCTTGGGGGCGTAGCTTAATAAAGGAAGCGCCACGTTAAAATCTCCGTTATCTCAAATTTCAGAAATAGTTGACACCGCGAGCTGCCAGCATAACGGATACAACTAACCAACATACAGATTAGGGGATTCCCGCAATCTAAATCCGATTTTCCTGAATTTTTGCAACAATCTGTAACATTTGTTGTCAGTGGGCAGTGGGCAGTGGGCAGTGGGCAGTGGGCAGTGGGCAGTGGGCAGCAAAATAAATTACCAGCCCAGAGCCGAGTAAAACTGGCTGGGAGGGGCTTGATCCTCTGCTGCTGGCTTAGCTGCATCGGAGTCTGGTTCCACTCGAACTTCCGTACAAAAAGTCGATGTGCTGAAACCGCCAAAGCGCTTTACCGCACTTGTCCGCATCCGCACGTTCGGAGTCGCAAACCAAAAACGCTCGATCGAACTCATGGTCTCGTATTCGGTAATCAGCAACAGCGCATCTTCATCATCCATCTCAAAACGGCCAGCCACCGGCACAATTTCCGCGTAGCCCCGTTCCCGCAACATCAAACCCTGCCGCGGATTTTCAGGATCGGGGACGATCGCGAATACGGTAGACCCCTTATGATTCTCATCATCCTTATCCCACGCCATAGTGCCGTGCCAAGTCACAAACGCTCCCCCAGCAGCCCGACTCGGATCGACTTCGTGCATCTGGCAAATCTCAGCCACTCGATCGTCATCCGCACCCAGCGCCGTTACTTGAATATTTGAATCTCCAATCTCCGCTTGGCGAAAAGCCAGATGGTGAGTGCTGCGCTGCGATCGCCACTCCCCAGCACTGCTCTGAAAAAACTCCATTGCATCCATACAAAATAGCTCCTTTGGCTTAGGCTTCCCGGTTTTTATCCCTGTTTTATGATAAAGCTCCCCCCACTTAGATGTACTTTTGCGACACAAATTAGTTTCAAAATGTGTACTTTGGACATATTGTCAAGCAGATGTTATGATAGTTTACAATAGAGGGAACACAACAAAGCCTGCGGAACGTCATTCCGATCTATCTCGCATCGATCTCACGTAACAAACTGGAGGAGCGATTTTATGGATATGCCTACAACCAGCCTCAGCATGGAACAGCAGTTTAAATTGCAACTGCTGCGCGAACAAGTCAAAACATTGAGTCAAGACCAAGCTCAGGAATACTTGCTAGAAGTGATGCGACAAAACATGGTCAAAGAAAACCTGTTAAAGTATTGGATGAAGAAGATGTGAGCTTTTCGAGAACTTCTTCAACAAAATCAGCTACTTGTATCTGCAAAAAGTACGATCGAGCTTTTAAACATAAAAACCAAGAATCTCGGCTCCTCCAAGAAACCGGGATTCTTCAGTTATCAAGAAATTGGGTTTAAAACCCTTTCTTCAGTGGCCGGCTTTTTCCATAATTAAGTAATGTAACATAGTATTGACTTTGGGGGCAATCAATTCTAGTCTAAAATTAGATTTTAAGGATTAAGTATCTCGCTGCAAAGCCAGGAAAAATCGTAATTAAAGTCAATCACAAACAACTAAAGATCAAGTTTTAGAAATGGTACGCGGGCCAGGACGTGAAACCAGGGATTTTAAATCCCTAAACGCTTGAGGAGCTTGTTGTAAGACAAGGATAGCAGCCCACCTTTTAAGGCAAAAGGATTGCGCCCAAGAACCCACGCTTGCGCGGGATATTAAGATCGAAATGTCTTAAGAATCCTCGTGCCTGTCTGCCGAGGAGTGTCAAGTCTGAATTGGTTCGTAGTAAGGACTTTAGTCCTGTGACGGATGAGGACTAAAGTCCTCACTACGAACCAATTTGATTGTCGTCGTTCGTGTAGGGCGATTGTTTCAACCTGTTGGAGACTCCGGCAAATCAACCAAAACGGCCGCTGACATAATCCATAGTAGACTCTTCCTTCGGATTTTGGAAAATCACCTCAGTCCTGTCGCACTCCACAAGATAGCCAAACCGCTTCCCATCGTCAGAAAGTTTAGCATTGAAAAAAGCAGTCAAGTCAGAAACCCGAGTAGCCTGCTGCATATTGTGAGTCACGATTACAATCGTATACTTCTCCTTGAGTTCCCGCATCAACTCCTCAATCTTAATCGTCGAAATCGGGTCAAGGGAAGCGCAAGGTTCATCCATCAATACTACATCAGGATTAATTGCGATCGCCCGAGCAATACACAAACGCTGCTGCTGGCCACCCGAAAGCGAAAAACCGCTTTGCTTCAGCTTATCCTTTACCTCATCCCACAAATAAGCTTGTTTGAGCGACTTTTCCACCAACTCATCCATATCTCCCTTATAGTTATTCACCCTCGCACCGTAAGCAATATTGTCATAAATCGACTTCGGGAAAGGATTCGGCTTTTGAAACACCATCCCAATCTTGCGGCGCACCTCCACAGCATCAATATCAGGATCGTAAAGATTTTGACCGTGATAATCAATTCGGCCTTCTAAACGAAAACCGTTAACCAAATCATTGAGGCGGTTAAAACATCGCAGAATTGTACTTTTACCGCAGCCAGACGGCCCAATTAAAGCAGTAATCTGATTTTTGGGAATCTCCATGCAAACATTTTTTACCGCGTGAAAAGCGCCGTAAAAAATATTGATATTCTCAGTACGTAAAACAGTTTCAGTCTTATTTGCCAGATTCATCATACACTTAATACTCCAATCGAATTTTACAAATGAAAATGTTATTGGTGATTGGTTATTGGTTCTTGGCCACCCCCAACGAATGACAAATAACAAATAACTAATGACTTCAATAAACCTTTTGGCGAGTAGCCCAACGAGACAGAATACTCGTCAGCAAAACCATCAACACCAAAATCAAAGAAGCAGCCCAAGCCAATTCTTTCTGTGCCTTAAAAGGAACCGTTGCAAAGTTGTAAACCAAAACCGAAAGACTCGGAGTTGGCTTATCAAATCCAGCCGGCCAAAAAGGCGAATTCAGCGCCGTGAAAATCAAAGGAGCAGTTTCACCAGCAGCGCGAGCAACCGCCAAAGTCACACCAGTTAAAATAGCCGGAATTGCCGCAGGTAAAACCACCTGCAACACTGTTTGATAATTAGAAGCACCCACACCAACCGACGCCCATCTGATATCCTGCGGGACAATTTGTAGAGCTTCGTCAGTAGTCCGCACAATCGTCGGTAACATCAGCACAGCCAGCGCCGCGCCTCCTGCAATTGCCGAAAAACCTCCCATATTTACCACGAACAAACCGTAGGCAAATACACCTGCAATAATCGATGGAACTCCGCTGAGGACATTAGTTGCAAAGCGCACCCAGCGAGCGACTTCGCCGCTGCTGAACTCTGACAAATAAACGGCGGCCAATACGCCAAAAGGAACAGCAATTAGAGAGGCAATTCCTACGGTCATTAATGTACCGATAATTGCGTTAGCGATACCGCCTCCCGACAGTCCAGGCGGGGGTGGCAATTTGGTAAATAAGTCTAAATTTAGGCGGTTAAAACCCTGTATGGTTACGTAGGAAAGGACTGCAAACAAAGGCAGCAGAGTGATAGCCATACAAGCTCCAGCTATTCCGGTCATCGCCAGATTTAACAGAGTTCTAGGGCTATTTTTGACCTTCTTTAAACTGCCTACTTTCTGTTCTAAAGAATTCTCGTCAGGGACGGGATTTGACATAAATAAAGCTATTAGGAAATTGTGGCAAACTTCTAGTTGTACTTGGCTCTTACTTGAGAAACAATCCACTCTGCCAAAACATTAACAATCAGCGTCATGATAAACAGAATTAGTCCCGTGTACATCAGAGCAGACACTTGCAAGCCGGAAGCTTCGGCAAATTGATTTGCCATCAAAGAAGCAATAGTATTTGCAGGAGCTAGCACTGAAGCACTTAACTGATTGGAATTGCCAATTAACAGGGTGGCTGCCATTGTTTCTCCCATCGCGCGGCCCAGGCCGAGCATGATTCCGCCGACAATCCCGGAAAAAGCTGCGGGTACTAGCACTCTAAAAATTGTTGTCCAGCGAGTTGCTCCCAAACCTAGAGATGCTTGTCGCAATTCGGGCGGGAGACTGGCTAAAGAGTCGCGGGAGATAGCAGTAATAATGGGCAAAGTCATGATTCCCAAGATTACTCCGGCAGGTAACATTCCCGGGCCAACTGGCGGAGTGCTAAAAATCGGCAGCCATCCAAAGTTACCGTTGAGAAACTTTCCGATGCTGGTAAGTATGGGAATCAATACAGCAATTCCCCACAAACCGTAGACTACGCTGGGAATGGCGGCTAAAAGTTCTACTAAAAAAACTAAAGCTGTGCGTACTGGGAGCGGCAAAAAATCTTCGCTCAGGAAGATTGCAGTCCCTACTCCTAATGGTACCGCAATTAGGAGCGCGATCGCCGAACTGACGATCGTCCCATAAATCATCGGCAGCGCGCCGTACTCTTCTTTAACCGGATTCCAGCTACTGCTAAATAGAAATCCCAAACCGTACTGTTGAATCGCAGGTAACGCTCTATAAGCAACCGTCACGGCGATTACCAGCAAGATTACACCCACTCCGATGCCCAAAATGCGCGTCAGCCAGATAAAGGCTTGGTCTAACGACTTTTCTGCTCTTGAGCGCGATCGACTCTCTAATTGAGGGCTATTATTATCTGAAACCATAAACAAAAAACCCAAATAATAGTAGTGAGAAAGATTAATTTTAAGAAAAAGCTAGCTGGAAGAAAGCAGAAAGAAAAAGAATAAAAAAATCAAAGGGGCGGGTTGATTAATCCCGTGACTTTTCAACAAATATTTCTGGTGAAGCCCGCCGCTTTGATTTTGAAAGACGTAGATTGCGATTTACCTTTGGGTGGGGGCGGGTTTACGAGATTATTGGTTTTAGGCAATTATTGTTGGTGAATCCGCCCCTACAGAAATATCTCTCTTCTTTCTTCCTTCAATCGCTATTTGGCAACTTCAATTTTGTAGTCGGCGCTGATGCCGTCGGCCGCCGCGGCTACTTTTTCTTTAACACTTGCAGGCAAAGGAACGTAGCCCAATTCAGAACTAACTTTTTGACCTTCATTTAAGCCGTATTCAACCATTGCCTCGATGGTTTTAGCTTTGTTGGGGTCAGCAACTTTTTTGGGGACGAGCATCCAAGTGTAGGTGACAATTGGATAGGATTCAGCGCCTTCTGGGTCTTCGATAAATGCTCGCAGGTTTTCCGGCAGGGGCACTGTTGCTAGAGCTTTAGAAGCTGAGTCGTCGGTAGGTGTGACAAAGGTGCCTGCTTTGTTTTGCAAAGATGCAAATTTGACGTTGTTGTTTTTGGCATAGCCGTATTCTATGTAGCCGACGCTGCCTGCGGTTTGCAGGATTTGGGCTGTGATGCCTTCGTTGCCTTTTGCACCAATAAAAGTACCTGTTTTGGGCCACTCTACTGTTTTGCCGTCACCTACTGCGGTTTTCCAGTCAGGGCTGATGGCACTCAGGTGTTTGGTGAAGACGGCTGTTGTACCGCTACCGTCGGAACGGTGGATGACGGTGATGGCTTGGTCTGGCAATTTAGCGCCTGGATTGGCTGCGGCAATTTTGGGGTCGTTCCACTTGGTAATTTTACCTTGGAAGATTTCTGTGTAAACATCCCGTGGCAGTTTGAGTTCGGGTACGTCTGGCAGGTTGTAGCCGATAACGATGCTGCCGGCTGTCATGGGCAACAAAATCACGCCTTTGTCTGCTGGAACTTTGGCGATTTCGTCGTCTTTCATGGCGGTGTCGCTAGCGCCAAAGTCTACTGTGCCTTTGGTGAATTGTTCGATTCCGGCGCCGCTACCTACTGATTGATAGTTAATTTGTACTTTGGGGTTGATTTTGTTGAAGTCTTGAAACCAACGCTGGTATAGAGGTGCGGGGAATGATGCGCCTGCTGCTGTGATTGCTACGTCTGAGGCGAGGGCGAGTTTGGTGTTGGTTGCTGCTGCAACGGGGGCAGCGCCGGGGGTTGCTGCGGTGTCGCTGCCGGGGCTGGGGCTGCTGCTGGTGGTTGTGCTGCCGCCGCCGCAAGCTGCTAAGCTGAGGGCGATCGCCATAGCAGAAATTGCTGTGGTAACACGATTCGGATTTATCAAGTTGATACGAAAAATCATAAGTATAGAAATTTGCGATCGTTATACGGGTGTCGCGCACTAGCATATCGCGCGAAAGTAAAGCTTAGGTTAAAAATCTTTACATTTTATCTTAATCTAATGTTAACCAAGATTAAATTCATTCATGAGCTTGACAAGTGTGATTTTTTTAGATATATGCCAAATAAATTAGTAGAGAAACAAGGATGCGATCGCGCGATCGCGAACAATTCCACATTAGGCGATCGGCACATCCAGACTTGAGAACCATAAAACCCTACAATGGTGGTTGTTTTGACAAGGTGCTAGTATTGAGAACTTAAATGCTGCTAGCGTTGAAGCTGGCATCTGAGGAATACCTTCTGACGAACACCGTTTGACGATCATGCCTGCTCCTATCGAATTAATCTGGGCTGTTATTGGTTTGCTCCTAACGATAGGAGGCACTTTTTTGCCTGCATCTGTGACAATGCCGATCGGGTTTTGGGACGATCGCGGACTTCAGGCGTACTCTTTAGGTGTTACCTATCAAATTGGAGCAGTATTGCTAGTAGGCTGCATGGGTGGCAAAAATGCGGCGGCTCTCTCGCAAATTGCCTATTTGGTATTAGGATTGACTTTGTGGCCAGTTTTTGCTCAAGGTGGCGGCATCGGCTACATTAAAGAAGCGAGTTTTGGGTATTTGTTGGGTTTCGTGCCTGGTGCTTGGGTGTGCGGCTGGGTCGCTTTTAAGGTTGCTTCGCGGTTGGAATCGATCGCTTTTAGTTGTTTGTGCGGTTTATTTACAGTTCACGCGATCGGCTTAATTTATCTGATTTTTAATTACTTGCTGATTCCGGGCAAAAAAACACCTTTATTGAATGAGATTCTGAAATATTCGGTTTATCCTCTGCCAGGCCAATTGGCTGTGGTTTGTGCGATCGCACTTCTGTCATTTACTTTGCGCCGCTTGATGTTTTATTAATTGGGGAATTGGGGCATAGGGCATAGGGCATAGGGCATAGGGCATTGGTAATTGTGCAAAATTGGGTTATAGTATCATTCTGCAACGGGAAAGTCATCTCGCTGCGGGTGGGAAAGATCGGCTAAACTGCTGAAACGCGAGATTTGAGTGAATTATCCCATGCCCGATGCCCTATCTTTTATTCCCTAATCCATGCGTTTTAAAAGAAATCCCTTGTTCTGGGTAGCTGCTATTATCAGTTTAGTTTTAGACCACCTGAGCAAGTTTTGGGTGGTGCAAAATTTTGACTTGACGGTTCCTCCGCAGACTCAGCCGCTGTTACCGGGGATATTTCACTTCACTTATGTTGTTAATACCGGTGCGGCTTTTAGTTTGTTTAGCAATGGTGGGGCGAGTTGGTTGCGCTGGCTGTCTTTGGGTGTGAGTGTGGGATTGATGATTTTGGCTTGGTTCGGGCCGCGAATTAACCGCTGGGAACAAGCTGGCTACGGTTTGATTTTGGGGGGCGCACTGGGTAACGGGATCGATCGATTTATTTTGGGCCACGTTGTAGATTTTATCGATTTTCGGATCATTCGGTTCCCGGTATTTAATCTGGCCGATGTGTTTATTAATGCTGGGATTATCTGTTTGTTGATTGCAACTTTTCACGGTGCACCGCCGCCGAGAAACCGAGATGATAGCGATTCTATTTCAGAGTAATAGGATTTTTCTCAAGTCTTTGTACGGTTTTTGAAGAGGGCGAAGCATGACCGCATATAAGTTATTAGTTATAATCTTATATTCACTGCGGTCATGCTTCGCCCCTACAAACATATTTGCCTTGCGCCAGATGCACCCAGTCAAACGAATGTTGTTTGGACTCTGCTGGCGATAACACAGGTGTGTCGCTACTCGAAAAGTCGATGTTTTTTGAGAGATTGTGAATGGCGACGCACCCTACGGCTTTCTCACTCATTTACCAGAAGAATTGGTTGAAAGCCTCTCCCTTTGAGGGAGAAATTAAAATCAGACTATTCATTATTCCAATCCTCGAACTTAAGGGTAGAGGTCGCTATCAAACTGTCAATTGTCAACTGTCAACTGTCAACTGTTGAAACTAACCCAACGATTCGATTTGATTTATAACCGGGAAAAACTCGATCGACCTTTTCCCCATCCAGCCGTAAATGACTCTGCAACAAAGTAGCAATTACATCTCGAAAATCCGTCGTCACGGCTAAATCGCGCTTTTGATACAACTGACTTTCATCCAATCCCGGCCACTCGCCATAAACTTTGCCGCCCTTAATATTACCACCCAAAAGCCACATCGCATTTCCGTGTCCGTGATCCGTGCCGCCGTTGCCATTTTCGCGCACAGTGCGGCCGAATTCTGAGATAACTACGATCGCACTTTCGGAGTAAACATCACCCAATCCCTGCACCAAATTCGCCAAACCCTGTCCCAGGGGGCGCAATCTTGCGGCTAATTGACCTTGGGAACTTCCTTGATTGATGTGGGTATCCCAGCCTCCGAGGGCGAGGAAAGCTAGCTGAATGCTGGAGTCTCTCGCCATCAGCCGCCCCAATTGCGTCGCGTCGCCCGGGAAACCATCGGCTAAGGGTGCGCCGTTATTGGCGGCTTTCATTTCTGCATCCAAGTTAGCCAGCAGGGTTTGGCGGGCGGCGCGACTTTCTCGATATGCTTGACCTAGTTGGTCGCTATCGCTGTAAAGTCGATCGAATGCGGTACCGATTTGGGGTTTGTCAATGGCGATCGGGCGACCAGCATTTTTACCTAGTCTAAAGCTGGCAACTGCCATTTTTCCCGACAGGATGCGGGGTGTGGAGGTGCCACCATTCAGGGCTTGGACGGGGGAATTGGCGGATATGACTGACAGCAGGCGGTTCATCCAGCCGTCGGGGGTCTTGTTTTTGCCGGGAGTGCCACTTTCCATGTAGTCTTGCGCCTCAAAGTGCGATCGGGTGGGATCGGGAGAACCGCAAGCGTGGGCAAATGCGAGGGTTCCTTGCTGCCACAGCGGGGCGATCGCGCTGAGTGCGGGGTGGAGTCCAAAACGGCCGTCAAGGTCGATCGCACCGCCTTGCAGCCCCGGTTTTGGGATAGCTATTTTGGGTCGAGATTGATAGTAATTCGCTTCTTGGTAGGGAACAATTACGTTTAAGCCATCGACTGCGCCGCGCAAAAAGATGACAATTAATCGTTTGCTGTTCTTGGGTGCGGCGGCTTTCACGGCTAAACCGTGGAGTCCGACAGACATAATTGTCGAAGTTGAAAGCAATCCGGTTTGGATTAAAAATTGGCGTCTGTTCATGGTAATGGGTAATGGGTAATGGGTAATGGGTAATGGGTAATGGGTAATGGGTAATGGGTAATGGGTAATGGGTAATTGGTAATTGGTAATTGGTAATTGGGAATTGGTAATTGGTAATTGGTAATTGGGAATTGGTAATTGGGAATTGGTAATTGGGAATTGGTAATTGGTAATTGGTAATTGGGAATTGGTAATTGGGAATTGGTAATTGGAAGTTAAAGTGCTAACGCTCTTCCCTCTGGGAGCATCTCAGTTTTACAAGAAGCATTTTTTATTGTAGTGCTGTCCCCGCTCGCGTGCTTATACACCCACGCGAGTTCTCGACAGCACTATAAATGCAAAACTGAGATGCTCCCTTCCTTCTTCCTTCTTCCTTCTTCCCTCTTCCTTCTTCCTTCTTCCTTCTTCCTTCTTCCTTCTTCCTTCTTTTATCGGCGCATAAATTCTGGACTGCCCAAAATCAAAGCGGGGCGTAAATTAGCCGGACTGGAGGCGATCGCACTTTTGGTATTCGCCGAGAAATCATTCCCCAAAATATTAGCTAACTGCGACGGATCTATTAACTGGTTGCTATTTCTCGGGCCCATTGGCAAAGAGGAGTTAGAAGGAGTTGCGATCGCAGGTAACATCCATCCCGACTGATTGTTGTCAGCGGGAGGAGAGTTTAAATACAAGGGATTGGTGGCCAAAGCCGTGACAAAACTCAACCGACGGGCGATCGCATCTGGATTCAGCCAAGCATCTTGAGTATTCTTGTAACCGTCGGGAGTTGGGCAGCCGTAAGGTGCCATTCCTAGCTGTAGCAAAGTTGTGTACAGCGGTTGAAAATTTTCTACTGTCTTATTTGTCGATCGCACCGCCGATATAACGTATTGGTAGGGAGTTTTAAACTTAGCGCTGTAATTTTTTTTATCCCAGAATTCTCGGCTGCGGAACAAAGTATTTAAGACTTCGCGGATATCTCCATCAGTTTCGAGAAAGCGCTGGCTGAGGCGATCGACTAACGCATTTGGCGGGCTGTCAGCCACAAAATATTGAGCTAATTTATAACTGACGTGTTTGGCTGTGGCTGGGCTTTTGGCTAAAATAGTTAAAGCTTGTTTTCCCTCGGTTTCGCCCGAACCTTTGATAGTTTTCCCGAGAAATATTTTATCGCTAAAATCATGGCGTTTGGCATCAAAATAAAAGCTGTAACCGTCCTTTTCAGATGGTCGCGGCCCAAATCCCCAGCCTGTAAAAATGCGAGCTAATGCGATAACATCTTGTTGCGTATAACCCCCATTGACGCCTAAGGTATGCAGCTCCATTAACTCCCGCGCATAATTCTCATTTAATCCCCGAAATCCGCCTTTGGCTCCGATACTTTTTGGATCGGTATTTTGCCAATTATCTAAATAATACAACATGGCAGGATGACGGGAAGTTGCACCTAGCAAGTCCCGGAATTTTCCCAGAGCGTAGGGTCTAATTGCTTCTTGTTCGTAGGCTCCTACCCAGAGTTTATTTAATCCTTTATCTGAGTAAACATTAAAGTGATTGTACCAAAAATCCACCATAACTTCTTGCAATTGGCGGGGACTTTCTGCCGATCGCAATAAACGAGCTTTAACTGCTTCTTGGAGAATTATCCGAGCCTTGATGCTGGCGGCTCTGATTGCTTCTGGTGTTGGTTTTTGACCGTTTTGCGATCGGCGGACACCGTATTCGACAAAGAGTTCTGCTGGTGTTTTTTGCAGGGTTTCTAACCTGTTGATGCGAGAGGTAAGGTTCTGAGGTTCGGGGATGGTTTCTGGGGAGAGTTGCTGTTGGATGTAATTTTCTGTGCCGTGCGATCGCACTTTTTCGATATCGCCCAATCGCGGGCCAAAACTAATGCGGTTGAGGAGATGCAGAATTTTGGAATTGTCGGGGGGACTGGCGGCGCTGCTGGAGGCGATCGGGCACAGCCACAAGTAGAGAAATAATGCCCCATGTTTGAGTTTCAGTTTCATAGTAGCTGCTGGGGGAACTATTGGTTAATTCTGTATGCCTTAGACTGGTTGGGCGGCAAAAAGGTTCAATAGTTTAGGATTTCGGCACTGGCGATGGAAAACCGGATTTTTTAACCAATACTTGCTTAAAACTCTCAATAAGAGTTAAAAAAACCCGGTTTCTTTGTGGGCGAGTGCGTAACTCCTACGGTTGTTAGTCATCAACGCCCAACATGGATACGCGGATGACACAAATTTATTATCCGTATCTCCGCAGGCGATCGCTGTCCGGCGGTCAGTCCATAGCATAAAATTAGAAAAGAAAGAGATATTATTTTCCTAAAGCTAAACTTGCCCGTGACTCCTAATCCATTTGCCGAAGAACGCCTGCTATTTGCCCCAGCAACCCCCGATGCTGATGCTATTCCGACTATTTTTGCATTTCCCAACGAGTACACGGTGGGGATTACCAGTCTCGGCTATCAGATAGTGTGGGCAACTTTAGCCGTGCGATCGGATATTGAAGTCAGCCGTTTATTTACTGATATCAACGAACCACTTCCCCGACATCCAGAATTGCTGGGATTTTCGCTTTCTTGGGAACTCGATTATGTAAATATTCTCAATTTATTGGAATCTCTAGAAATTCCGATTTGGGCATCAAAAAGAACTGACAATCATCCAATAGTATTTGGTGGTGGCCCGGTTCTTACCGCGAATCCCGAACCTTTTGCAGAATTTTTTGATGTAATTTTGCTGGGAGATGGCGAACATCTCATTGATAATTTTATTGATGCTTGTAAAGAAGTTCGTAGTGCCGACAGACAAACTAAATTGCGGCATTTAGCGCAAGTTCCTGGGGTTTACGTTCCCAGTTTGTACGAAGTAACTTATTTGGATGCCACGGAGGGGATTAAATCGATTCATCCTGTGGATTCTGAAATTCCTAGTATGGTGGAAAAACAGACTTATCGCGGCAATACTTTGTCTGCTTCTACTGTAGTGACAGAAAAAGCGGCTTGGGAAAATATTTATATGGTGGAAGTGGTGCGGAGTTGCCCAGAAATGTGCCGTTTCTGTTTGGCAAGTTATCTCACTTTACCATTTAGAACTGCGAGTTTGGAGGATTCGCTAATTCCGGCGATCGATCGCGGTTTAGCTGTGACTAATCGTTTGGGTTTGTTGGGTGCTTCTGTGACTCAGCACCCAGAATTTGAAGCATTGCTGGAGCATTTAAACCATCCGAAATACGACGGAGTGCGGCTGAGTCTTTCTTCGGTACGCACGAACACGGTGACAGTTAAGTTAGCGGAAATATTGACAAACAGAGATAGCAAGTCTGTGACGATTGCGGTGGAAAGTGGTAGCGAACAAGTTCGCAAGATTGTGAATAAAAAACTCACTAACGATGAAATTATTCAAGCTGCTATTAATGCTAAGGCTG
Organism: Microcoleus sp. PH2017_35_SFW_U_B; assembly: GCF_020737865.1. Classification (NCBI taxonomy): domain Bacteria; kingdom Bacillati; phylum Cyanobacteriota; class Cyanophyceae; order Oscillatoriales; family Microcoleaceae; genus Microcoleus; species Microcoleus sp. PH2017_35_SFW_U_B. The sequence continues at coordinate 45,792 of NZ_JAEQDE010000035.1, read as the reverse complement.
GTGGCTTAAAAGGGATTAAGCTTTACGGTATGGCGGGAATCCCCGGCGAAGAGATGGAGGATTTGGAGGAGACAGTGGCGATGATGAAGGCGATTAGAAAAGCCGCTCCGGGTTTGCGCTTGACTCTGGGATGCAGCACTTTTGTCCCGAAATCTCATACTCCTTTTCAGTGGTTTGGTGTGAATAAAGATGCAGAGAAGAGGCTGAAGTTTTTAGATAAAGAATTGCGGAAGTTGGGATTAGAATTTAGACCTGAAAGCTATAACTGGTCTGTGATTCAGGGTTTGCTATCGAAGGGCGATCGCAGATTGTCTAAGCTGTTGGAATTAGTGCGACACTACGGAGATACTTTGGGAAGTTATCGGCGGGCTTTTAAGGAGTTGCGGGGAGAGTTACCGGAAATGGATTTTTATGTTTTCCAAGAGTGGGATTTAAATCAGGTTTTGCCTTGGAGTCATTTAAAAGGGCCCTTACCAGAAGCGACTTTGAAGAAGCATTTGGCTGAGGCTATGAGTCATTCGATTTGAGATTTTGGATTTTAGATTTGGAATCAATATTTCTGGTTCTCGATATTTCAATCGATTGCATTTGTCATGGAAAAATGTAGATTTTAAGACAATAATGGTACGTAGTTGCGCTTCAGCGCTCTTTCTTATATATAAAGCAATACGGTTCACTTAAGATAATAAAGGTACGTAGTTGCGCTTCAGCGCTCTTTCTTATATATAAAGCAATACGGTTCACTCATGTACTGCTAGTCGTGAAACTCCCATGAAAAATAGATACAGTTTGCTTCGTTCCTCTCGAAAGACAATCTTAAGTAAACCGTATTAGATTTTAAAATGGAGTATTTGCAGTTTAAGAGTTAGGAAATGGCGGAATGCAAAAGAAAGTTTGACAGTTATCCTATTTTCAGGCTCTAGGGGGTTAGTTTGATTTTAGGCGATCGACTTTATTTGCGATCTGGCGAGTGCAGAGGTGCGGATCTTTGAGATTTTCGATATGCAAGTTAGGGATTCTTCGCAGGATCCACACCCTACAATTACTGTTGCTTTGATCGTCAAATTTCCCGCAGGGAAACGGCACTGCCGTGTCCGAATTTCGGGGCAATTGTCGATCCGATTTAAAACTGCTATAATTTCCACCAAAAGGTCGATCGCCCAATCAAAACTCGATCGCCAAACAGCACCTACTTTTCCATGATGACCACAAAATCCTCAATCATCACGTCAAAAGTGCGGGCCAACTTGTACACTGCGGCAAAGTCAACCATCGCCATCCCCTGAGAGCGGGCATAATTGCTAATCGTACTGTACCCCACGCCCGATCGCTGGGCAACCTCCTTCAGCGTCCATCCCTTCTCGGCCGCCAACTCTCGAACCCGCAACCTGACTAAACCTTTACTCATATAAACTATTTACAAAATTTTGGATTTAGTATAATATAGCAAAAAGCGATCGCCCAGGTCATTCGATTTTAGATTTTAGATTTTAGATTTTAGATTGACTCTAAAGATGAATCTAGAAGCTGGAACGTTGGTCTAAAGTTTGGGGCCGCTTACGGGAGAAATCGGCGCTTGTATCCGTTTGGCGGCAGAGTCAACGAAACTAAAGGCGATCGCCCGTTATAATTAATGCCGAGAGATAATTACTGTCGATCGCACCTAGCAGATAGACTGAGCTACCACCACCAGATGCAACTACAATGATATTAGAGAATCAGTTAAGATCGTCGTCAGCGATCGGCGCCTCAAAAATTATTCACAAATCGTTGACGGTCAATCCGCGATCGAGATTTGTCACCGAAGAAACCGTAGCACTTTTGTTCAACATCACGCCCGACCAAATTTACCGAATCGAATGCTGTCACAACATGGTGTACGTACACGCCAAAGGCCTCAGCAGATTCGTCAGCTACGCCGATTTCCCCCCAATCTTAGAAGTAAAACCGGCCTGCACCCAAGACTATCTCGGCTGGTACAAACGCTGGAAACGCACCCAAGCACCAGAATTTTGGACTAAATTTTATACGTACAACTTCAAAGCCGCTGTTTCAGTTGACAGCTTGCACGAGTGGGGTAAATTAGTCGCTACAGTTAAATTGGTAATTTCTGCCTCAGCATTGCAACAATTGCGCGATGTTTACGCTCAAGAAAAAACCTTAATGGAAAGTTTCTAAAGGGAGCATCTCATTTTGGTAAAAAGCATTTTTTCTTTGAGTGCGAGCGGGGACAGCACTACAAATGCAAAACTGAGATGCTCCCGAAGCTTTCTTGCCCTATCTTTTTTTAGGCGATTTGTCTAGGATTGCCGGACTGTCTGATTTTCAGGCAACCTGTCACCCCGTCAGCTCGATTATTCTCCTGCATCACCAACTAAGCGCGTGAGTCATTGCGCCAGCAGCAGCAACGATCGTTTCGCCTGATTCCGATCGCCCCCCTATACAAAATTAGCCGGATCTTGATCTCGCCGGTGCTTCACGGGAATAGGCTCACCTTGACCGTCACCCACGAGGGCGGCAGTTTCCTCTAAGCTTTCCCTCAGCCGTTTGGCCGCGTAAATGGACATATCGCGGGGCACATTTACCCGATCGCGCAAATACCGCAAAGCCCCATCAGAACCAACCGGCGGCGTACAACTTTCGCCAGTCACCATCAAAGTTAAAGCACAGCGCAAAGCCTCATCGAATAAGTTGTCATCAGCAGGGTTGACTTGAACGATCTTGTGGCGGTGTTTGATGACGCGCTGGAGTGCTTCAGCGCGGGAGGTTTCCGGTTCTGGATACATGACATCCGGGAGTCCGGCCCAAGGCCCATTATCTACGCGGGTTTTGTTGACTAGCATCTGCGGTTCACCGTTTTCATAGCACCCGCCCATTTGAGGTGGCAAATCGTGGACGTGCGTGTGGAAGTCGCTTTGAGTGCCGCGATAGGTGGGGCGACTTTCCATCCCTGCAAACCAGTCAGCAAAGCGCGGGTTTTCTTCCCGCATGGAATATCCCTTGTAGTAATAAAGACTGGCATTCATCCGTTCGACGTAGGGCGTAAAAATTACATCCGCAGTGCCAAACTCATCCAGAAAATATGGCCCGGGCGATCGCGCGAGTGCTGCTTCGACATCGGCGACGACGCTGATAAATTGCTTGCGGTTGTGTTGTTCTATTGCGGTTGAACTCGCCGGGTAGCACAGCCAAGAGCACCACGCTCTAAACAGCAGTCGCTCTAGGCGCCGCAGCGGAAGGACTTCGGGGTTTTTCATGCCCAAACTCAAGGGGCCGAAGACTTGTTCGAGGGCGATTAAGATATCATCGCTTTCGGTAATGATGCGGCCGTCTAGTTCGATCGCGGGTAACATTCCCGACGGCACTTTACGCTTGTACCAACTTTCTTTTGCCCCATAGCAGAACATGGTAACTTTTTCAATGCGGTAGGGAATTTGTTTTTCTTCCAACCACAGCCAGATTTTTTGGCAATAGGGACACCAGCCATGATTGTCGCGGTACAGGGTGACTCTCACATCGGATTCGGTTTTTCCGAAGAGGCGCAAGCGGGATTGAGAGTTGGTGGGGCCGTTGACTGTATCGACTTGAAAGTCGGTAAGGGCTTCTAGTTGTGTCCAGGTTAGGGGAGTGGCGATCATCGTAGTAGATGTCATAGTTCAGTTGACAGTTGACAGTTGACAGTTGACAGTTGAGCTGGGACAGCTATCTCTCCATAAAACGAAGAGGATTGGAGCAATGAATAATTTTGTTTTATTTTCCCCTAAAAGGAGGAGGCTTTAAACTTTAAACCCATTCTTCTTGGTAATACTATTTTAGACTTGGGATTTTAGATTTTAGATTTCAAATTGGAGATTGGATTAACTGATTCTAAGGATCTGCCTTGGAATCCATATCCAAGAGTACATTTTTGCTCAGGAATCATGTAAAAATAAGTTGCGTAACTTTTTAATTGGAGCCTTTAAATTAAATACAGTTTAGCAATGCACCTGATCAAGTTATTTTTACACGGCTCCTCAGCTAAAAAATGCTTTTAGGACTCTCCATCCTCACGACTAACCTAACTAGAATTCTAGTTACAATTGGGGAGATGGTGGGGCGTCTTGAATTTTGGCGAGTGCTGCTTTAATTTGGGGAGTTGCCAGGAAGTTTTGGGTGGCTGCAATCAAGCGATCGCCCCAGAGGTTGTCTTTGAGAAAAGTTACTGTGGCATAGCGTTTGTCCAATTTCAGGGCGGCTTCTCCCAGGGATAAACCTTTTTCTTTGTCGCCTTTGGTGTAAAGTGCTACTGCTAGAGCTAGCATTGGTTCTGCTGCTTTGTCGTCGATCGCGATCGCTTCTTGCCAGCGGCGGATGGCGTTATCGATATCTCCCATTTCGTATTTGACTAATCCAATATTGTTGATAGCGGGCCAGAGTTTTTTTTCTAAAGCAAAGGCTTTTTCATATTGGGCGATCGCGCGATCGAACTGCTTTAGCTTGTAAAAAGCGTTACCTAAATCAAATAATGCGCCCGGAGTGTCGGGCTTTATTTTTAACCCTGCTTGCAAGTATTCGGCTGCTTTCTCGTAGTTGGCTTTCCGAAAGTGAGCTTCTCCCAAGACAAATTTAATTGACGCATTTTCTGGCGACAGAGATTGAGCTTGCCCTAAAGCTTCAATGCCTTTGTCAAACTGCTCGATTTGAAGGTACAAGCTGCCTAACAAAGTCCAAGTTTGAGCATTCTTGGGGGCTAACTGCGTCGCGAGTTCGGCGCTGGGGACGGCGAGTTGGAACTGCTGGAGTCTCGCTAGCTGAACGGCTCGTTCTGCAAGGCTCAAGGCTGTCTGTTCGAGTCCGGCTGAGTCGATTTGCAGGGTGTAAGGCAGGAGTGCCTGACAGGCAACGGGCTTGGGCATTGTCCACAAACCGAGTGCGAGTAACAGAGATATTAGAGGAAGACGATTAGGCACGCTATCAGCCCCAGCAAAAAATATAATGGTTTCTCGATCGCCTATAATAACTCATAATTCTCCAAATAAGCCTTGCAGGACTAGATTATATTAAGGGCGATCGCACTAGCTTGCACCCCTAAAATAGTTGCCAAAGGTTCGCCACTGCTCAAACTAATAAAAGTTGCGCCTTCTCGTTGAGTAATCCTCAGCATATCAAACGTCAATCCCGGTGCTAATGCCAACTTGTCCTCACCCACAGTAAAGTCGCCAATTGTATCGAATCCGCCATTGGAAACTAACACAAATACATCGTTACCTGTACCTCCCCAAAGATTGTCATTACCCAAATCGCCGCTCAAGGTATCGTTACCGCTGCAACCGATGAGAGTGTCGCTATTTTCGCCTCCGTAAATACAGTCATTTCCGGCACTACCATCTAACAGATCGTTATTTTCATCGCCCCTCAATAAATCGTTACCTTCTCCACCGCAAACAGTATCGTCGCCCATGTTACCTAACAGCGAATCTTCACCTTGACTGCCGAGAATTAGATCGTTATCTTTGCCACCAAGCAAGCTGTCATTTCCTTGGTCGCCCTCGATAAAATCATCACCTTCACAGCCGTTAATTAAATCGCTTTGCTCGCCGCCGTTAATTGAATCGCTGCCGAGATTTCCATATATTGAATCTTGACCTTCATTGCCGAGGATAAAGTCTTGATTTTTGCCGCCAAAAAGCAGGTCGTCTCCTTGATTGCCATCGATAAAATCATTGTCTTCATTGCCGTTAAAAGTGTCGTTTGCTTCACCGCCGATTAAGTTGTCATCGCCTGTTTCCGCTGCAAATAAATTGGGATTTATGCTGCCAAAAAAAGCATCATTTCCGGCAGTACCAAACTGAATTTCGCTACTCCCGTTGCTATTGATAATATTATCGGCAGTATCGGGTTTATTGAGATCCGGGCGATCGATCTTATCGCAAATACAGTCATTGAAAGTGCGATCGGCTGGAGTCGGCGTTGGTGCCGGAGTTTGCGTATCAATCGGTGTTGGCGTTGGTGTCGGCGTCGGCGTATCAGTCGGAGTTGGAGTTGGAGTTGGTGTCGGCGTATCAGTCGGTGTAGGTGTTGGCGTCGGTGTAGGTGTTGGCGTCGGAGTTGGATTGGGAGTTGGCGTTGGATTGGGAGTTGGCGTTGGATTGGGAGTTGGAGTTGGATTGGGAGTTGGATTTGGAGTCGGAGTTGGATTTGGAGTCGGAGTTGGAGTTGGATTGGGAGTTGGATTGGGAGTCGGAGTTGGATTTGGAGTCGGAGTTGGAGTTGGAGTTGGCGTCGGAGTTGGAGTTGGCGTTGGCGTTGGATTGGGAGTTGGAGTTGGATTGGGAGTCGGAGTTGGAGTTGGATTGGGAGTCGGAGTTGGAGTCGGAGTTGGAGTTGGATTGGGAGTCGGAGTTGGATTGGGAGTCGGAGTTGGCGTTGGAGTCGGAATTGGCGCAGCAACATTCACAGCGAAAGTTCCCAAAATGTTAGCCGCCGCTAAATTGCCAGCAGTATCGCTTACCTGATTTGCTTGCAACTGCACGCTGTAAGTGCCGTTGTCCGCGCTATCCCAAGTATCGCCTGGAGGTACAATTTGATAAATTGCAGCGCGAGGCGTACCGTCTCCAGCAGGTGCAAAACTTACCAGGGTTCCCTGTTGACTGAAACCGCTGGCATTCGTGACGAGGATGTCGCTGCTGTCGAGAGTTGACGAAGATATCGCACTTGCATCGCTATATGTCACAGTTAAAGTTTGACTGCTACCGCCCGCCGTCGCGATCGCACCAACCGGAGTCAAACTGGCAGTAGGAGGAGTTTTGTCGATCGCGTAAATCGGCCCTGTAAAATTGCCATTTCCCGCACCCGTAGCGCCTAGCGGGATGTTGGCAGTATTTTTGATGCTGTCGTCATCGACAAGATTTAATCCTAAGGTGCCGTCGCCAGTGCCTGTGTTGACAGCTACTGTGTAGGTATTGCCGCTACCTGTTAAAGATGCGATCGCACTTCCTGTTACCCCCGTCCCCGTCACCGCAAAATCTGTGGCGTCAACTCCGGTAACGTTTTCGTTGAATGTTACCGTATAGTTAACAGTCGTAGCATTCGTTGGATTAGGTGTGGTACGGGCGATCGAGCTAACCGTCGGAATATTAGCAACTGTACCGCTAATCGTAAAGTCAAACGGATTGCGATCGCTAACATTGTTCGCAAACTGAAGCGTACCGCTAGTATTCCTGACACCTGGGAATGTCAGTGCAAATGTTGTCGATGCAGCGGGGGCGAGAGTTGTCGCACCAAAACCGCTTGTCAAACTGAAGCCAGCAGGGGCAATTAAAGGCGTTAGAACTACATTAGCTGCACCCGTATTCGTGACAGTAAAAGTTTTAGTAATCGGAGTGCCGACAGGAGTAATACCAAAATTAACACTGCCAGTGTTATCGGGAATATTGACACCATTTTCCGAGACATTAATAATCGGTGGTGGCAACTCAAATGCGCCGATATCGACAGTCGCATTTTGAATTCGCGGAAAACTCGTCCCGCGTTCATCGGTAGTAATTGCTGCGGGAATATTAGCATTGTTTCCGGTGTCGATCGCAGGACTGCTGGAAATCAGTGCGTGAGTTAGAGGCGAATTAGTTGGCGCGTTATTCAGGGCTAAAGTTGGATTGAGAACTTGACTGATATTAGTGATTCCGAGGGTAGCGAAAGATTTGTCAGTGCCTGCGGTATTGAAGCCTGTGCTGCCTGTAAGATTGCCAATTAAATTATTTTTATTACCGTTAAAAGTGCCAGTGACATCGGGATTTGTTGTAGCGGTGTTGCCAGCGATGATCGTGTTGTTGACATTTGTGGTAGGAGTAGGGCCGGAAGGAAAATTAGAAACTCCGCCACCGTTGCCTGCTGTAACCTGATTTAGCGCAATTGTATTGTTAGTTAGGGTTGCAACTCCCCAATTAGAAATTCCGCCACCAAAGTTACTGGCTGTGTTGCCGGAGATAGTGCTATTAGTTACAGTAAGACTGCCTCCAGGGAAGGAAATGTCACCGCCAAAGTTGGCAATCCCACCGCCATTTCCTCCTGCACCAAATGTGCTGTTAGCTGTGTTGCCGGAGATAGTGCTGTTGGTTACGGTGAGAGTTCCGCTAACCTCGTTGTAAACACCGCCTCCAATACCTGCCGTGTTGTTGGAGATAGTTGAACCCGTCAAGCTGACATTTCCTATAACAGCGATCGCCCCTCCCAAACCCGCATTTTCACTGCTGTTATTATTGGCTATGTTGCCAGAGAAACTGCTGTTAATTACCGTTACTGTACCTCTGGTAAAAATAGCACCGCCTGAACCCACATTAGCCAAGCCATTATTAGCTGCGCTGCCAATGCCACCAGCACCGCCTGTTGCTAAGTTGTTAGTGAAGGTGCTGTCAGTGAGGGTAAGAGCGCCTGAGCGATGAAAAATTGCACCTCCTATACCTCGACCGCCACCACCGCCAGAACTAGCACCATCACCGCCCCAGCCTATTGGAGTGTCGCTAAGATGACGACCACCGCCACCACCTTCTCCACCGCCAAAATTACCGTAGCCGCGACTACGAACAAACCCGTTGTCGTTGCCAGCACCGCCACCACCTCCCCCAAAGCCACTTTGCCCAATACCAAAAAAGCCAACCCCTCCCGCATTTCCGCTGCTGCCGCCCCCGCCGCTGCCACCGCCAAAACCACCGATCGCACCATTACTCGGGTTAAAGTTAGGGCCACCACCACCGCCACCACCGCCCGCGCCGTTACCCCCATCAGTGCCGGGACTTAAGACGCCGCCAGCACCCGCAGTTCCCCCAAGCAAACCGCCACCACCCCCGTTACCGCCGTTGGCCGTACCGTTTGCACCATTGCCCGCTAAGCCGCCACCTCCGCCTCCACCAGTTGCACCGCCGTCACCGCCATTGCCAAACATTCCCCCGCCACCACCGCCTGCATTGACCCCTGTAATGCCGTTGCCGCCATTACCGCCGATCGCCCTATTGCCATCAAATATCACTCGATTAAACGTGACATTTCCATTCAGAATAAAAACACCGCCTCCTAATCCCGCACCTCCACCTCCACCCGTAAAACCGTTACCGCCATTGCCACCTTTAGCCAATCCGTTGATAATTTTCAGATTAGTAAAATTAACAGTAGGAGTAGTCAGCGTCGGAGGTTGAGCGACATCGTTCCCGATCCAAAAAACTCGCCTAGTATTGTTACCGCTAACTCCGAAACCGTTGCCAATAAAATTTAAATTTTTAGTAATAATTGGCAGGTCAGCATTGAGAGTAATGTTGTTGAGTAAAGTTATTGTATCGCTGTCAATAGAAGTGTTAATTGCATTAGCAAGAGTGACAGTATCTGTGACATTAAAGTTAGGCAAGATACTTTTGTAAGCTGCCATTACTCCAATTTGAAAGGCTAAAGGTGTTTCAATATTTCCAGTTGCTTTTTCTAAGATCCAGTCGCCGCCTAATTCTGCATTTCCGGTTAAGTCGTCGGAAGCGGCAACATCTGCACCTGTGATTTCGCTTAATTTTGAGATGAAATTATTGCCTTGTTCTCCTTGAGCAACTTCGCAACCGTAGAGGAGAATGTCAGGTGTGGAATTTGAAATTGATGGCGAGAACCACTGTTTTAAAGATTTTTGATAGCTATCGAGATTGTCTGATTTTAGTTGTGTTGAACCTAATAACAAACTTCCCGGTTCGCCGTGGGAGATGATGTGAACGGCTTTGATATCGGTACGGTTTTTCAGTGCGGTGGCAATTTGTTCTATTCCGTCCGTTTCGGGGTTGAGTACAATTACTTCTGTTCCCGGTTTGACGCTGGCGGCGAGAGTTGAGAAATCTTCTACTCTGGAATCAATGACGGCGAGTTCCGAAATTTTAGGTGTACTCGTCATAGATTTCGCTCCAATTATTTATTCCTGATGGTTCGATTTTTATGATAAATAAGTCATTTTAGGCGAGATAATGAGTAATTACCAAGATAATTGGGTTAATTTTTATGAACCGCTGCATAGGTGTCAACTTAAGCTGTCAGCCCGCCAAGTCCGTTAGTGGGCCCGCGAGTCCGACAGGGGTTTAAACCCCTGCCTCAAAGCGCAAGTCCTCTCAAAGAGGACTGATGAGTTCTTGAGTCCTCTTTGAGAGGACTGTCTTCTATTAGACAGGGGTTTCAACCCCTGTCGGACTGTGGAATGAACCTTAAGTTGACACCAATGGAACCGCTGTTACCCCTGAATGCTCTGTTGAATTTTGTCTAACAATTGTGCTGCTGACAAGGAAGAAGGCAAAATTTTGGCAGATACTTCTTGCAGCAGAAAGTCGATCGCCTCCGATTCCGAATTTACAGCAGATCGATCGTCCCAGACTAAAATTGGCAGTTTGACAGCCATTTGCCGCAGGTTCGATAGCGCTTGCAGCATCGCGGACGATTCTGAGGGAGTATCGCGCAAGCACAGCAACACTAAGTCCACACTTTGATATTGCAATTGCTGCAAAACTTCTGTCCAGCAGGGAGCGATCGCCCCTCGAAAGCCGGCCGTTTGGATGTACTGAATCAAAGCTTGAAAGTTGGGAGTAGAAAACTTGGCATGGGGTACGGGAATCTCGGCTTTGGTCGATCGATCGCCCTTTGCCAATTCTCCCGTCGGATTCACCCGAGTCGTGCAGTGCAAGTCCGGTAATGTCAAAATGTCAGCAAATAAAATGCTGGGCTTCCAACTCATGCCCGCAGCTACTTGAATCACTTGCCACAAGGCAGATGCCCCCAACCCGGTGCCTGAGGTTTCACTGCCTTCAGGACTCCCGCCTGACAAACAGGGAAATACCGACAATCCTTTGACTTGATTTGCTAGTTGCGTCGTTACGGGGTCTAAAGTCACTAAGGGCAGAGCACCCAAATTTCGAGACAGACTTAACTGTTCGATAAAAGCTAAGGGGTTTTGCAGTTGGCTGGTACTGTCCAAGACGATCGCATCGGGCCGCCAAATTCGGGCCACGAGTTCTGCTTGGCCGAGGTCGTCTGCTTCCAAAACTCGGCAGTAGTTGGGGTTGAGGAGTAAAGCAGAACCTTGAGAGGAACTGTTTTGCGGGCTGAGCCACAACACGGTTAAAGAACTCCTGACCTTGCTCGTACTGGCATCGGGGCGACCGATCGAGTCTGCCAACAGCCGCCGTAAAGCGGCTTCTTCCACCGGCAAGCTCAAAAAGCCTTCGGCGCGGTTGACAGAAGCCCGTTCTTTTTCGCCTCTGGTGGCTGTGACGATCGCCGGAATCGATCGAGTATCCGGATCGCTCTTCAGCAGCGTCAGCACGTCCCAGCCGGACAGCAGCGGCAGCAGCGGGTTGAGGAAAATCGCTTCGGGACTGAACCTGCGAGCTTTTTCCAGCGCTTCGGTGCCGGAACGGGCGACTATTACTTGGTAGCCCAAACCAGAGAGGACTTTGCTTAAATCTTCGATATATTTAGGAACTGCTTCGACTATTAACACTAAACGAGAGCGAGAATTGGCGATCGGAATCTGATATTTTGGTTTGAATAATTCTTCCTCGTTCCCTGTATGTGCTGGGAATTCTTCCCCGCTATTTCCCGGAGGATTTGGGGGCAGCAACAATGTAAATTCAGAGCCTTGGTTTTCTGAGGAAATAAACGAAACGTCTCCGCCGTGGAGACGGGCGAGCCGTTGAGTCAGTACCAGTCCCAGTCCGGTTCCTTGAAAGCGCCTGGTGAGCGGGCTTTCAAGCTGTTGAAATTTCTGAAAGATCAGGTGCTGTTTGTCAGCCGGGATGCCGATGCCGGTATCCCAAACTGTGAAGGCGAGCCAACCTTCCCAAACATTTACTTTCAATCCTATTTTGCCGCCAGCTTCGGTGAATTTTAGGGCGTTGGAAAGCAAGTTAACGAGCATTTGCCGCAGCCTTAGTTCGTCGGCAATTAAATAGCTCAGTCCCGGCTCTATTTCGAGTGTAAATTCAATTTTTACAGGTGGTTCTTCTTGAGAAGCTTCGCCCTTGGTTTGGCTGGGCTGGGAAGGTGATTTTTCTTCTTGCTGTTGCAGTTGTTTTGCTTGTTCAAAGGCTCTTTTGCAGGTGGCTGCTATTTCGACTGGTTCGGGAATTAGTTCTAGCTGCCCGGTTTCCATGCGGGTCAAGTCTAAAATGTCGTTCACTATTGTCATCAAATGCCGCCCGCTTTGATGGATTAGTTTGGCGTAGCGTGTTTGGCGATCGTTGAGTTCTCCGATCAATTTATCTTTGAGGAGGCTGGACAAACCGAGGACGGCGGTGAGAGGGGTTTTTAGTTCGTGGCTGATGCAGGACAAAAATTCGTCTTTGAGTCGGTTGAGGTGGATTAAATCTGCGTTTTTTGCTGCTAGTTCTTTGGCGACTAAATGTTCTTCGGTGACATCTTGTCCCATTACTAAAATTAGTTGATTTGAGAGAGGCTGTTTGACAAATTGCCAGATCCGTTCTTGACCTGTTTGTACGGGACAATCACAAATATATGTATCTGGTTTGCCGGCGGTGGGACACCAAGCTGGAGCGGTTAAGGTAGATGGAGAGGCGGCGGCGTACAGGGGTAGCGGACAACTGGTGGCTGCGGTTCCATCACGCGCGGCGAAGCTATCCCGCAGCCCCTCGCCCGATCGACTTGCTCCTACTAGGCTCCTGCACTCAGATGTGACGGCATCTACTTCAACGCTCTTGTATTCTGTTGCTACATGGCTTGGTTTGTGGGGCGAGTGTTTGCCCAAATTTGCCATTGGTTCGGGAACTGGATCTGGGCCAGCTCCCAGCAAAATCCGCCACGCTGCGTTTTGGCTGACTATTTGGCCGGTGGGAGTTTGCAATCTCAGGGGTAGGGGCAGTTTTTCTAGGAGTTGGACTAGGGAGTTGAGGTTTTCCGAGGGTTTCAATCCTGCTTCTAGGAAGCGCACTTGAGATCCTAGGGCTGTGGCGATGGCTGCGGAAACCGTGGTTAATTCAATTTCTTTGACTGCTGTGGCTTCGGGCCTCAGGCTGCTGTTAACTGCGGCGAATTGCAGCAGGCTCTGACACTCTAGCATTCCTAAAAATTTCCCGCTGGCATCTGTCAGGCCGATCGGGCTTTTGGAGCCACCACCGGCGCTAAGGCCAGACTCCGCAGGGGTGTTAAGTTCCTCTATTTGCAAATATTCCCAGAATTCGCTGACGCTCAGAGTCCCAGGGATTACCCGGATCGGCTCGATCGGCAGCGAACTTGCTGACAAAGGTTGCTCCCAGTCGTTTGTGCGATCGATCGCCCAGACCCAAAAGCGGCTCAGGTAAACTAATCCTAGGGGTTGTAGCTGTTCGTTGACTACTGCAATTCGATCGCAGTTGCCCTGGCTGAAAATTGACTGTAGCGATGATAGCGCCGCCGTTTGGAGGCACAGGGGCACTAACTCGATAAAATTTTTGAGACTGGGGCTGGTGGTTGACATAACAAACCTGAGAGTCTGCTATCAATAGCAGTAATATTTTTGATACCAATGTAGCTGCCGATCTTTTGTATCTTATTTAGTTTTATACCAGTTCTCGATCGAGCCCCGGATCTGCACCGAGACCTACGAATTTGATGCCTGCACCTGATTTGAGGCAACTACCAATTATTTTAAGCCTTAAGCTTAATTGCAGAAATCAGGATAGGGGTGCTTGACACATCTGCCAATAAGTACACTCTGACGATCCCGCTGCTAAAAGCCGATCGCCATATTTTGCAGTTAAGATTGGTTACAATAAATGTTTAAATGATTGTTAAAATGTTAAGTATTTTATTATATAAGGAGATATCAACTCTGAGCGATCCAGCACTTTCGGGCAACTTGGGTAGTTCACCTACAGGTTTGCTGCCCCAACTGTCGATCGGTATTTTTATCCGCTCTGAAAAAAATGCCAGCGATGCGATCGAGCTTTTGAGCGGGGAACGCTATACGTTAACGCACATTAAATCGGCGGTGGAGTTTTTGGGATTCCTCAAGCACAATTACCACCTCGATTGTTTGGTTTTTGACGTAGATGACGTAGATAGGGATTTGCAATTGCTTTTGAGCAAGCTGCAAGAACGATCGCTCTTTTTACCTGCTGTGTTTTTTTTGCCCCAGCCGGCAGGGGATGGCAGCCAAGAAGCACCACCCTCAGATGCTTTGGAGGGCGCGGCGAGTACCGCCGAGAAGAGTCAAGATCAAAAAAGTTGTGCTTTTTTTTATCACCCGGCTGAGGTGCAACTACCAATCGCGAGATCGAGCGACCTAGGTACAAGTATCGATCGGGCGATCGCACAATTTCTGAAACTTTCAACTCCGGTTCCTGTCAATGACCAATCCGCAAGGGTCGATGCCACGGCCCAATTGACTGCTCAAAGTTTACTCCAACGACAGCAGCGCCGACTTGCGGAAAAATTACGGGAGCGATTAGGATACTTAGGTGTGTATTATAAAAGAAATTCTCAGATTTTTTTACGAAATCTTTCGGGAGAAGAGAAGCAAAAGTTTTTGGAGCAACTCAAGTCAAGTTATCGCGACATCGTTTTAAATTATTTTGATGAAGATACTGCGGTCAACAATCAAATAGATGAATTTGTAAATTTAGCTTTTTTTGCCGATGTTCCCGTGACTCAAGTTGTAGAAATTCACATGGAATTGATGGACGAATTTGCTAAACAGCTAAAATTAGAAGGCCGCAGCGAGGAAATATTGCTCGATTACCGCTTGACTCTGATTGACGCGATCGCTCATCTATGCGAGATGTACAGGCGATCGATTCCCAAAGAAACATCTCAAGTTCAGTTGACAGTTGACAGTTGACAGTTGTCACGAAGGAAGAAGGAAGAAGGAAGAAGCAAGAAGCAAGAAGGAAGAAGGAAGAGTTGACAGTTGACAGTTGACAATTAAAAATCTTCAATCCCCAATCGAAAATCCAAAATCCAAAATCCTAAATCGTTTGACAGTTGACAGTTGACAGCTTGCCCCCCAAGTGCAGTCGAAGGGATGAGGGCGACATCTACCTGGAAGTCCGAGGATTCGAGTAATGAATAGTCTGATTTTAATTTCTCCCTACAAGGGTTCCGGCTTTCAACCAATTCTTTCTGGCAAAAGCAAGAAGCAAAAAGCAAGAAGCAAGGAAAAATTTAACAAACTAGAAAGGAGAAGACAGCCGGCAGCGCGATCGTGACGCTGAAATTATTATAAAATAACAAAGAACAGCGGATTCAAGACCAATAACAACTACAACTAACATCTGACAACTAATACTCAACATTTAAAAAGTTCATGAGTCCTCTGAAGAAAACCTACATTCTGAAGCTATACGTTGCCGGGAATACTCCGAACTCAGTGCGAGCTTTGAAAACCCTAAAAGACATCCTAGAACAGGAATTTCAAGGAGTCTACGCCCTGAAAGTCATAGACGTTCTCAAAAATCCTCAGCTAGCAGAAGAGGACAAAATTCTAGCAACCCCCACCCTGGCGAAAATCTTGCCGCCGCCGGTGCGAAAAATTATCGGCGATTTGTCCGATCGCGAGAAAGTTCTGATAGGATTAGATTTGCTCTATGAAGAACTTCGCGAAGAAGACCTGAATTCATAAGATAATCAGAAGACAGTCATTGATCCGCAGTCAGCAGTCATTAGTTATTGAGCAAGAACCCAAATTACAAGCTGGGTATAAAGACTCATGGGCTGGGTTAATGAGTGAGAAATAAAGAATACTGAGAGTTGACAAAAATCGACATGAATGAAATTAGTCAAACGGTGCAACCAGAAGGATTGGTAACGGCAGGCGTTGAAAAGATTCGCACGATGATTGAGGGTTTCGATGACATCAGTCACGGCGGAATGCCGATCGGCAGAACCACCCTAGTCAGCGGCACGTCAGGAACGGGAAAAACTTTATTTGCCGTACAATTTATATATAACGGAATCATCCATTTTGACGAACCTGGAGTCCTCGTAACTTTTGAAGAATCTCCGACAGATATTATTAAAAATGCTTGCAGTTTCGGTTGGGATTTGGCACGGCTAATAGATGAAGGCAAGCTATTTATTTTAGATGCTTCCCCCGATCCAGAAGGTCAGGATATTGTGGGAAACTTTGATTTATCTGCTTTAATCGAGCGAATTCAGTACGCCATTCGCAAGTACAAAGCCAAGCGCGTTTCTATAGATTCAGTAACAGCCGTATTTCAGCAGTACGAAGCTGCATCTGTGGTGCGCCGAGAAATCTTTCGCTTAGTTGCGCGCCTCAAACAAGTAGGCGCAACTACAGTTATGACTACCGAACGGGTTGAAGAATACGGCCCGGTGGCGCGGTTTGGAGTGGAAGAGTTTGTGTCGGATAATGTCGTGATTGTTCGCAACGTCTTGGAAGGCGAACGCCGCCGCCGCACCATCGAAATTTTGAAGTTGCGCGGTACAACTCACATGAAGGGTGAATATCCTTTTACTATGACCAATGATGGTATTAATATTTTCCCCTTGGGGGCCATGCGATTAACTCAAAAGTCTTCTAACGTGCGGGTTTCTTCCGGCGATAAAACTCTCGACGAGATGTGCGGCGGGGGTTTCTTTAAAGACTCGATTATTTTGGCTACCGGTGCGACGGGAACCGGCAAAACGCTGTTGGTAAGCAAGTTCTTGCAGAATGCTTGTATGAACGGCAATCGGGCACTACTTTTTGCCTATGAAGAGTCGCGGGCTCAGTTGTTCCGCAATGCTTATTCTTGGGGCATTGATTTTGAGGAAATGGAACACAAAGGACTGCTGAAACTGCTGTGTACTTACCCCGAATCTGCGGGCTTGGAAGACCACTTGCAGACGATCAAATCAGAAATTGCTGAGTTCAAACCTTCTCGAATTGCCATAGACTCGCTTTCAGCCCTAGCTAGGGGTGTCAGCAATAATGCTTTCAGACAATTTGTGATTGGGGTGACTGGTTTTGCGAAGCAGGAAGAAATCACCGGCTTTTTTACGAATACCAGCGACCAGTTTATGGGTTCTCATTCGATTACGGACTCCCATATTTCTACGATTACTGACACGATTATCATGCTTCAGTATGTAGAGATTCGAGGCGAAATGTCGCGGGCAATTAATGTGTTTAAGATGCGCGGTTCGTGGCACGACAAAGGAATTCGAGAATACACGATTACTGAAAGAGGCCCACAAATTAAAGATTCGTTCCGTGGCTACGAACGGATAATCAGCGGTTCTCCAACTCGGATTTCGGTTAATGAGAAGAGTGAGTTATCGCGGATTCTCCAGGGCGTGCAAGGTCAAAACGATGACGATATTTGACAATCGGCAGTCTGTTGTAGGGTGTGCGGTGCGCGCTGCTGTGTTCTGAAATCGCCCGCACAGCCAGAACTCCTTTACCAGAAATAATTGATTGAAAGCCCCAAGCCCGGGAGAAATTAAAATCAGACTATTCATTACTCCAATCCTCATCCTTCTGGGTAGAGGTCGCTCTCCAACTGTCAACTGTCAACTGTCAACTGTCAACTGTCAACTGTTGAACATTGGTCATAAAAAAGATCGATCGCGAACGATCGATCTTTTTATTAATTTCAGTGAGCACGGAGGGATTTGAACCCCCGACCCTCAGGACCGGAACCTGATGCTCTATCCACTGAGCTACGTGCCCTCAACGTTTTTTGAGTATAACACGTCTTGTCGAAAATGGCTAGTCGATCGAGCAAATTCGATCGACCCTCTCCAAACCGCTGGGCCGATGCGGGTTCTACTCGCCCGCGCGTATCGTGTATCAGGCACTTCTCGCAGCCTGAGACGGCAAATTTTGACAATTATCCTCAAAATAATAGGACAATGGGTAAAATAATATACTTTAATCTAAGCAAAGATTAGGCTCACATTCGATCGCGGTTCAGCGTCTACCACAGCTAATACAGCCCGCATCAATTTCCTCTAGCTAGTAGGTAGTAGATGGCGCTGCTGTTAAGATAAGCTCTCCAAGAACGGTTCTAGGCTAAGTTCACCAAACCTCTGAATCTTATGATTGATAAAATGTTAGATAAATTATCGCTGAGAACTGTTCTCATAGTTCCATTTGTGCTGCAAATCGTCGCAGCCGTGGGACTCGTAGGATATCTCTCCTTTAGAAACGGACAAAAAGCAGTTAATAATCTTGCCACTCAGTTAATGAGCGAGGTGAGTTTGCGTGTCGAGCAAAACCTGCAAGTTTACCTGACTACTCCCCATCAAATCAATCAAAGCAAGCTCGATACTGTCAAACTGGGCTTGTTAAACATGGAAAATTTATCAGATTGGGAGAAATATCTTTGGCGACAAGTACAATTATATCCTTATATAAATTTTACATCTATTGCTAACAACAAGGGAGACTATAGAACCGGAGAAAAACTCTCAACTGGCCCTCTCATGATTAATATGTCAGGCAAATCTACTGGCTTTGATTTTTATTCATACAATACTAACAATACAGGCGATCGCACTACCGTAGCAGCAATGGTCAAAAAATTTGACATCCGCGAACATCCTTCGTACCAAAATGCAGCTAATGTCGGCAAACCAACTTGGAGCTCAGTTTATATTTCGTTTCTTGAACCAACATTAATACTCAGCGCACTCCAACCTGTATACGATAACAACCAGCTAGAAGGAGTATTAATTGCTGCTTTGCGTCTCGACCATATTGGAATATTTTTAAACAGTCTCAAGATCGGCAAATCCGGTCAAGCATTTATTGTCGAAAGAAATGGTACGTTACTCGCAACTTCAACAGCCGAACAACCATTCCGTACCAAAGATAATAAAAAAGAACTGTTTAAAGCAGAAGAGAGTGTTGACCCCTCGACTCAAGCTACAGCTAAATATGTAGCAGCTCGTTTTCGGGAATTAAAGGAAATTAAAACTTCCTATATCTTAAATTTTGAAATAGACGGCAAGCGACAATTTGTAAAAGTCCTACCTTTCCAAGACGGCAAAGGTTTGGACTGGCTGATTGTGGTAGTTGTTCCTGAAGCAGATTTCACCGAACAAATCGATGCCAATACTCGCATGACAATTTGGCTTTGTTTGGCAGCTTTAGCCATAGCTGTAGTTATCGGCATTCAGACTTCTCGGTGGGTGACAAATCCAATTTTGCGCTTAAATACAGCAGCTAAAAATATTGCTAAAGGCGAATGGGACACCACAGTAGAAAGCGAACGTTCCGACGAATTGGGAGAATTAGCCAAGTCATTTAACAGCATGGCTCAACAACTGCAACAATCTTTTGCAACTTTAGAACACCGAGTGCAAGAGCGGACTGCCGAATTGGCTGTAGCCAAGGACAAGGCGGAAGTAGCCAATCAAGCTAAAAGTGCCTTTCTGGCTAACATGAGTCACGAATTGCGATCGCCCCTCAATGCAATTCTCGGCTTTTCCCAACTGATGACTCGCAGCCAAACCCTATCCCGAGAACACCAAGAAAATCTTAGCATAATTAGCAGCAGCGGAGAACACCTGCTCACCCTGATTAATAACGTGCTCGATTTATCTAAAATTGAATCGGGGCGCACCACCCTCAATCCCAAAAAATTCGACCTCTATCGCCTGCTACACGACTTGGACGATATGTTTCAACTCAAAGCAGATGACAAGCATTTGCAGTTAGTTTTCGATCGCAGTCCCGACTTACCGCAATACGTAGAAACTGACGAGTTAAAATTGCGGCAAATATTAATTAATTTGCTAAATAACGCTCTTAAATTCACAGAATATGGCGGTGTTTGTGTCAGAGCTAGCAAGCATTTAATCAGCCAAGACTGAGAGAAAAAATCAGTAAATAATCTTGTATCAAAAACCTACAAAAATACAGGAATTGAGGTCAGTAATAACATTAAATCTCCACATTTAACTTTGTCAGAAAATGCGAGTTATAAAACCCACAATGACGGTTCAACTTCTGCCTCATCCTTCTTTATTCATTTTGAAGTCGAAGATACTGGCCCAGGTATTGCTGCCAATGAATTAGACAATCTTTTTGAAGCTTTCGTGCAAACCCAGACAGGCAAAGATTCCCAAGAAGGTACAGGCTTGGGATTGCCAATCAGCCGCAAATTTGTGGAATTAATGGGTGGCGAAATCAGCGTCAATTCTGCTGTTGGGAAGGGCACTAATTTTCAGTTTGATATTCAAGTTATTGCGGTGGAGGCGGCTGATATTTCTATCCCAAAACAAACTCGCAATGTGATTGCCTTGGAACCCAACCAACACCCCTATCGAATTTTGATAGTAGATGATAAACTGCTCAACCGCCAACTGTTGATTAAGCTTCTCAATCCTCTGGGTTTTGAACTGAAAGAAGCTACTAACGGTCAAGAAGCTATTGAGATTTGGGACAATTGGGAGCCACATTTAATTTGGATGGACATGAGAATGCCCGTGATGGACGGCTACGAAGCAACACAATACATTAAAGGCACTATTAAAGGTCAAGCTACTGCTATTATTGCGCTGACTGCGAGCGTTTTGGAGGAAGAACGGGCTGTAATTTTGTCGGCGGGCTGCGATGCTTTTATGCGGAAACCTTTCCGGGAAGCCGATATTTTCGATGCTATGCACAAACATATCGGAGTACGCTATATTTATGAAGATCCGGGGCAAGCTAACTCATCGGCAGTCAAAGAGCGCGATCGCGAAATGACTGCGGCTGACTTCCTTAAATTGCCTGAGTCGCTGGTAGCTGATTTAAAGCTGGCCATACTAAAAGTGGATATGGATTTCATTGAGAGTTCGATCGACCAAATTAGATTAAAGGATACAGTAACTGCTGCTGCGATCGCCAATTGTATAGAAAATTTCGAGTACGACAAAGTTTTAAAGTTAATCTCTCAAGCAAGCTCACATGAATAATGACATTCCTAGTACCCCTCCCGGTAATATTTTAGTAGTGGACGATACCCCAGCGAATTTGCGACTGCTAGCCGGAATTTTGAATGGCAAGGGCTATAAAGTCCGCCCCGTACCGAGCGGCGAGTTAGCACTTTCGGCCGCACAAGGTATGCCTCCCGATTTGATTTTGCTGGATATTATGATGCCCGAAATGAACGGGTATGAAGTTTGCGAAAAAATCAAAGCTGATGAACGCACTCGCGACATTCCGGTGATTTTTATCAGCGCGATAAATGACGTACTAGATAAGGTTAAAGCTTTTGCTGTAGGCGGAGTAGATTATATTACCAAACCCTTTCAGATGGAAGAGGTGCTAGTTAGAGTAGAAACCCATTTAGCAATGTGCCAGTTGCAAAAAAAACTCAAACAGAAAAACGATGAACTGACAATCACTTTAGAGCAACTGCAAGCAACTCAGGAGCAATTAGTTCAATCGGAAAAAATGGCTGCCTTAGGGCAACTGATTGCAGGCATTGCTCACGAAATTAATACGCCGCTAGGGGCGATTCGATCGTCTATTGGGAATATTACCGGCTTTTTGGATAACAATCTCGACAGTTTGCCAGTTTTTTTTAAAGAACTGTCTGCCGAACGCCAGCACGATTTTTTGAGTTTAATGTACAGTTCCCGCCAACAAACTTACTCTTTATCTACGCGAGAAAAACGGGAATTTAAAAGAGGCGTGAAGCAGCAACTAGATGCGGAAGGGATTGATAATGCTGACAGCCTTGCTAGCATTTTAGTCAATATCGGATTGCAAGGAAATGTGCAAGAATTCGTGCCGTTGCTCAAAGACCCTGACAGCGAAAATATTATCAAAACCGCCTACGATTTTGCTAGTATTCAAAAAAGCGCCAGAACCATCGCTACCGCTACAGAACGCGCTGCAAAAGTCGTTTTTGCTCTCAAAAATTATGCGCGTTACGATGTGCATGGGGATAAACTAGAAGTGAATATCACTGATGGAATTGAAACTGTATTAACTCTTTATCAGAACCAGCTAAAACAAGGTGTAGAAATCGTCAGAAACTATCAAGCTCAATTGCCTCCGGTATTGTGTTATCCAGACGAACTCAATCAAGTTTGGACAAATTTAATTCACAATGCCTTACAAGCGATGGACAATCAAGGAACTTTAACAATTGACGCCTGGGAGCAAGATACCAACTTTGCCGTAAAAATTACCGACAGTGGCGCTGGAATTTCACCGGAGATTTTGCCGAAAATTTTTGAGCCGTTTTTTACGACCA
Organism: Microcoleus sp. PH2017_35_SFW_U_B; assembly: GCF_020737865.1. Taxonomy (NCBI): domain Bacteria; kingdom Bacillati; phylum Cyanobacteriota; class Cyanophyceae; order Oscillatoriales; family Microcoleaceae; genus Microcoleus; species Microcoleus sp. PH2017_35_SFW_U_B. The sequence continues at coordinate 23,614 of NZ_JAEQDE010000035.1, read as the reverse complement.
AACCAGCGGGAGAAGGCAGCGGATTAGGATTGGATATTGTCAAAAAAATCATTAAAAAACATCAGGGTACAATTGATGTGGAGTCAGTGCCCGGTCAAACTGCATTTACAGTGTCTTTGCCGATTAATTTAATTGAGTAGGTAAAACACCAGACTGAAATCTGGGGCTAAAAATTTGCAGTCTAGGCGCGCGGAATGTAGAATTTGGAAAACGGCGTGCTGCCCATCCGGGTTCACCCTGCCAGACGAAAGGAGGAAACTAGCGATGTCTAAACCAGCAATTTTGTGTGTTGACGATGAAGTAGCGGTGTTGGAAAGTCTGGAAATTGAACTGCAACAGGCATTTAAGGGTAAATATCTTTGCGAATTTGCTGAAAGTGCTGCCGAAGCACTGGAGATTATTGAAGAGCTGTGTGAAGATGAGGTTAACATTCTAGTTATTGTCTCTGATTGGTTGATGCCTGGAATGAAAGGAGATGAGTTGCTGATTAAAATTCATCAAAAATATCCGCAGATTGTGACAGTTATGCTGACAGGACAAGCGGACAAAGAAGCAATTGAACGCACAAAATCTCAAGCCAATCTTCATGCTTTTATACAAAAACCTTGGCAAAATCAAGAATTAATTGAAGCGATTAAGTCTGGTCTAGCAAAGTTATGAAAAAACCTGTGATTATTTGTGTGGATGATGAGCAGACTATACTCGATAGTCTGGAAATAGACCTGCTAAAAGCCTTTGAAGATAAATATTTAATTGAAACTGCCCAAAGCGGCGAAGAAGCTTTGGAATTGCTGTCTGAACTTTTAGCAGAACAGTATGAAGTTCCTTTGGTTATTTCCGATCATATCATGCCGAATATGAAAGGAGACGAGCTATTGAGAAGCGTTCATGCCATCTCGCCGAGAACTCTCAAGATTATGCTGACGGGGCAGGCTAATTTGGAGGCGGTAGCCAATGCTATTAATTATGCTAAATTGTACCGATACATACCTAAGCCTTGGCAAACCGATGATTTAAAATTAACTGTTACTGAGGCAATCTACAGATATTTTCAAGATAAACAATTAGCTGAAAAACAAATAGAACTTCAGGAAATGAATCAGGAGTTGGCAAGATTAAACCGCAAGCAGGCGATGCTGATTGCTAAACTCCACGAAAACGAAAGTCGGTTGACGCAATACCTGGAAGCGATGCCGTTGGGCGTGTGCGTGCTTGATGCGAACGGTCAATCTTTTTATGCTAATCAAAAGGCGCGGGATGTATTTGGGAAAGGCACTGTACCCCATATTAATTCGGAGCAGAAAGCAGCAATTTATCAATTCTATAAAGCCGGAACTAATCAGAGATGTCCTGTGGAAGAATTGCCAATTATGCAGGCGCTGCGGGGCGAAAGTGTGCGGACTGAGGGTGTAGAAATTCGGACTGGTAATAAGGTTATTCCGGTGGAGAGTTGGGCGACTCCTATTTATGATTCTCTCGGGGATATTTGCTACGGGATTATTGCTTTTACTGATATTACGGAACGCAAGCAAGCTGAAGCAGCGCTGGTGCAAGCTGAAGAGAAGTATCGCCGGATATTTGAAAATGCTCTCGAAGGTATTTTTCAGACTGCACCTGACGGAACTTTGATTAGCGCTAATCCTGCTCTCGCTCAAATCTACGGCTATGATTCCCCTGAAGAATTGATGGCAAGTGTTAATGAGATTCAGCGGCAATTGTACGTGCAACCGCACCGCCGTCAAGAGTTTTTTGCGTTGATGGAACAGTACGGTACTGTGTCTGAGTTTGAGTCGGAAGTTTACCGCCGAGATGGCAGTATTATCTGGATTTCTGAGGATGCACGTACTGTTTTTGATGCTAGGGGTGAACTGCTTTACTACCAGGGTTTTGCTGAGGATATTACTTTGCGAAGACTTGTAGATGCGGAACGCCTGAAGTTTACGAATGATTTGGAAAAAGCTTTGATAGCTGAAGAAAAGTTCAATGAAGCGCTGTTAGAAAGCGAAAATCGGCTGACTCAATTGCTGGAAGCGGTGCCGGTGGGTATATTTGTGGTTGATGGTATTGGGAAACCTTGTTACATGAATTCTTGGGCTGAGAAAATACTTGGCAAAGGCTTGGTTTCTGATGTTATTCCTAGCACTTTGCCGGAAGTTTATCAAACTTACTGCGCCGGAACTAATGAGCTGTATCCAAGCGAGAGACAACCGATTGTGCGGGCGCTGGGGGGGGAAGTGGTGCACTCTGATGATGCAGAAATTCACCGCCCGGAGAGGATTGTGCCGATCGAGATTTGGGCGACTCCAATCTACGACGAACGGAAAAACATTGTTTACGCGATCGCAGTTTTTCAAGATATCACAGAGCGTCAAGAGGTAGAAACCGAGCGCCGCAACTTCACAGATGAGCTGCAAAAGGCTTTAGCAGCGGAAGAAAAATTAACAGATGCTTACGGGCGGTTTGTGCCGCACCAATTTCTACACTTTCTGGGATATGAAAGTATTCTGGATGTAAAATTAGGCGATCAGGTGCAGAAAGAAATGTCGGTGTTGTTTTCAGATATTCGGAATTTCACGGCTCTTTCAGAACAGATGAGTCCTGAAGAAAATTTTCAATTTATTAATGCTTATTTGTCGCGGATGGAGCCTGCAATTACTGAAAATTTTGGGTTTATTGATAAATACATTGGCGATGCAATTATGGCGCTGTTTAATGGCAGTGCGGACGATGCGGTGAAAGCTGGAATTGCCATGCTACAGCAGCTTAACGAGTATAATATGAGTCGCAGTCGGCCCGATCGCGCGCCGCTACAAATTGGCATTGGCATCAATACGGGTTCTTTGATGTTAGGCACGGTGGGGGGGCAAAATCGGATGGATAGCACGGTGATTAGCGATGCGGTTAATTTAGCTTCTCGCGTGGAAAGTTTGACGAAAGAGTATGGAGTTTCGATGTTAATTACTCACAATACTTTTGTACAGTTAAATGATGTTTATGATTTTAGGTTGATCGATCGCGTTACAGTCAAAGGCAAATCGCGCATGGTAACGGTTTATGAAATATTTACGGCCGATCCGCCCGAGTTGCGGCAGAAAAAGTTAGATACAAAGACAATGTTTGAGCAAGGTTTGGTTTTCTACAATAGTGACAAATTTCTCGAAGCTACAAGATTGTTTTCGGCGTGCTTGCAAGTCAATCCTGGGGATAAGGTAGCTCAAATTTATATGCACCGATGTGTGAAACGGGCGATCGCTCCTGCATAAGCTTTGTTCGCCGGAGAGATTGTCTGTTATGTTCGAGAGGGGGAGAGGGGAAGAATGGGGAGCATATCATTTTTATAAAAAGCATTTTTTCTTTGAGTGCGAGCACGCAAGAGCTCGCGTATTGTACAATACGCGAGCTCTTGCGTGCTCGCACTATAAATACAAAACTGAGATGCTCCCGGGAGAGGGGGAGATGGGTATTCTAGATTTAAATATGCAATTTTAATCTAGAATACCATAATTCTGGTTTACTTTTTCCCAAAATAATGTAACTTTAGGGAAGATCCCAACCCCGATTTAGTAAATCATCCCCAAGTCTAAAATCTAAAATATAAAATCTAAAATCTAAAATTGTTTAGATTGGCAGGGAAACGGAAACTATTGTTTCTTGCTGTGGCAAACTTTCTATTTTAAATTGTCCTCCGTGCAATTCTGCTAGGCGTTGAACAATGGCCAAGCCCAATCCCAAACCTGGTTGTTGGTAAAGTTTGCGATCGAACTGCCTGTAAGCTTCTAGCTGTGCTATCTGATCGGGAGTCATGCCGCGACCTTGGTCTTTGACAGACAGAATAAAAGTCTCATTTTCCACGAAAGTGCTTAATAAAACTGGCGTTCCTTCTAAAGAAAATTTGAAGGCATTGTCCAGCAGTTCCTCAACAATTTTTGTAAGTCTCATAGAATCAATAGCTACCGACGCATCCTGCAAATTTAATTTTAAATCGTCTGTTCTATTCACCTGTTTCGCTTGCTGGAGCGCTTTTTGAGTGAGCAAAGATTGTACGCAGCTAAATTGGCTACAGCGCATTTCTTTTAGCAGTTCGGGATTTGTGCCTGCTATCTCAAGTTCTGCATACAGCAAAAAGTTCTGAATCAGCCGATATAAGCGATGACCTGAAGTGTTAATTTGACCGATCATTTCTAAGATGTCTGAATCCTCGAACACCTGATATTCTGACAAAATTAACTCGGAAAAGCCCAGAATAGCATTCAAAGGAGTCCGCAATTCGTGGGGGAGCGACATACTAATATTAATGCGTAATTCGTCTAGGGTTTTTTGAGATTGCTTGCTAATTGTTTTCTGTTTATCAAGTCGAATAGCAATTGCTTTTAGCAGTTCTTGTGGCGTACAAGGTTTAGTAATGTAATCGTCTGCTCCCATTTCCATGCCAGTGCGAATGTCACTTTTATCGGCTTTGGCTGTGAGGAAAATAAACGGAATTGTGGCAGTTATGGGGTCGGAACGCAAAGCTTTGAGGACGCCGTGACCGTCAATTTCCGGCATCATCATGTCGCACAAAATTAAATCGGGGATTTGTGCGATCGCCAATTTGATACCGACTTTACCGTCGTTCGCTCCAATGCCTTCAAAATTCTCGGCTTCCAGTAACTCTAAAATGTTTTCTCTAATCGATTCTTCGTCTTCTATTACTAAAATCTTTGCCACGGTTATTGCTCCTTTTCGTTAGTAGTTGTTGCAAAAGATCTGTGTGAGGATACTTGACAAATTTGTTTGTTTGTGTTGTTAACTGAGCGTTAAGTGGCGGATGCTTATAGTTGATAATTTAGTCGTGAAGCTGGGGTGCATCTGGCGCAAGGAAGAGGGCGAAGCATGACCGCATATAAGTTATTAGTTATCATCTCATATTGACTGCGGTCATGCTTCGCCCCTACGAATATATTCGCCTTGCGCTAGATGCACCCTGAATCTGTACTGCATTTAAATTGTATAACCTTTCTCCCAAAAATGATGTATGTCTGGTAATGGCTAATGGGTAATTGGTAATCGATAGTTTCTTTCCTATAAGCTTTCGGGAGCATCTCAGTTTTGTATTTGTAGTGGTGTCGGGAGCTCGCGTGCTTTATAAAGCACGCGAGCGGGGACGCTCGCACTGTAAAAAAAATGCTTTTTCCAAAACTGAGATGCTTCCAAGCTTTCTGAGGTTAAACTCCGGTAAAGAGGCTCTGGGCGCGTGTGTGTTATCAATCCGACGATCGTAGCAGAATGTGACATACCTCGTCTTTATGAGAACCGCTATATATTTGAATGAACTATTAACATTAATCAACTCGTCTTCCCCTCTCGCACTCTCTCTCTCTGGCGCAGCAGCTTATTGGCTAGCACAAATTAAAGGTAAGGTAATAGTGAAAGTTGTGCTTTTTCCTTCTTGACTCTCGATCGCCAGTTTGCCGCCGTGAAGTTCCACGGCTCTTTTCACAATTGCTAAACCGAGACCTGTTCCTGAAATAGTGCCGACATTTGTAGCTCGGTAAAAAGTTTCTAAGATCCGCTCTATATCGGTTTGGGGAATCCCGATGCCCTGGTCTTGAACCTGGAAAACAGCTTTGCCGTTTTGACAATTTAGTCGCAAGGAAACTGAACTGCCGGCGGGGGAATATTTGATGGCATTTGAGAGGACGTTTCCCAACATTTGCCGCAGCAGTTTTTCATCCATTTGAGCGTCGCAGTTGCCGCCTTCATGTATAAAGGCGATCGGATGTTGGTTGCTATCGTTGAGCTGCTGTTCTTCTACGAGTTGACGGCAAAATTTTTCGAGGTTTAAGGAAATCGGTTGAAATGGTAAGGTGTTTGCTTCTATTTTGCCAATTACGAGGATATCTTCTAATAACTCTGTCATGCGTTTGATGGCTAGTTGAATCCGCACAAAATGAGTAGATTTTTTTTCTTCTGACCACTTAGCGCTGTAATCTTGGAGCAATCCAGCGGAAAATTGGATGGTTGTCAGGGGGGTGCGGAATTCGTGGGAAACCATGGTGACAAATTTGGCTCGCAGTTCGGAAAGTTCTTTTTCTCGTGCGAGGGCTTTGAGAATTTCAGCTTCTGCGCGTTTGCGATCGCTAATGTCGCGGGCTTCAGCAATCAGCAGCAAAACTTGTCCTGTCTCATTTTTAACAGGTTTGAGTGAGAAATCAACTGTGACAATTTGGCCGTTTTTGCCTACCAAGTCGATTTCGCTGCGGAAAAACTCGCCGCGGCTGGCTTTGGCGATCGCAAATTGCAGTTGTTCGGAAAAATTTCGGGTTTGAGGCCAAATCACCATTTGCCAAATCGGGCGGCCGACTATATCTTGCGATCGCACTCCGGCAAAATCGAGGGCTGTCTCGTTGACTTCCAGCACGACTCCTTCGGGAGTCAGCAGCTTGGTGAGTTGAAAGGAAGAGTCAAAAATCGCCCGAAAACGTCGCTCGCTTTCCCGCAGCATTTGGAATGTTTGCGATCGTTCGATCGCGTAGCGGATAGTCCGCACTAATAATGGAGTAGTAATTTGACCTTTAACAATGTAATCTTGAGCTCCCAAGCGAACTGATTCTAGGGCGATCGCCTCATCGTCCAAGCCTGTCATTACCACCATTGCTGTATCGGGAGCAACTTCTCGCAGGCGAGTTAGGGTTTCCAAACCGCGGCTGTCGGGTAAAGAAAGGTCGAGCAATACTATATCAAAGTGTTGTTTGGACAGTTGGGCGATCGCCTCATGCAGGAACTCAACAGACACGAGTTCCCACTGAACGCCCCCAGATACTTCTAAAAGTTCTGCAAGCAAATCAGCATCAGCGGGATTGTCTTCTATTAACAGAATCTTAATCCACATAGCTTAGAGGTTTTTGGCTGTAACATTTTCACGGCGTATCAATCTCAGCTTAAACTTTTTTTCTTGACCCTGCCATTTGCAACTTGAAAATTATTATTTGGTAACACTTCCAAACCACTTTATTTAGCCAAATTCAAGTCAAGCATAATGCAATCAAGACGGGGTACGCCCACTACAAACTTTCTGGCTGGAAAAAAATCCTTGCTGACCGAAGAGCGAAACGCAAGCCCCGGGCTAACGACACGGATCCAAGTCGGTAGCGGTTTCAACCGCCTTCAATATTTCTTTACATACATCAATCAATACGAAGGACAGTTTTAGATCTGATCGAGTATCTCAAACCCTTGATGGCTATAGGGCTGACTATTTTTTCAATCTTTAAGTCTAGCCCGCTCGTTTCAAAAAATCATTAAAAATGCCAGGGCTTAGTCTGTAACGCTTACAGAGTCGTTAAAAAACTGTCCGAACTATCGATCAATGAAACATATCGAAAATTGATGTTATGATTAAGAAGATTGAGTAGGAATAACCATCTACGTGTTGAAACAACCTAGTACGGTGCAATCCCGGCAACGGACATATCCGACTTGATTCGGAATAGTTAAAGGGCAAACAAAAGGCTGGTTGTTGAGCGTACCGTAACTTTTGGCTAGTGATGGACTCTGAAAGCAAAAAAAACTAAAGTATACGCAATGCTTGAAGAAATTCAAGTTGAGCGAGTAGCGGCGAATTGATAGCGCCTTTGTAGATCCGATTATGGTTTCTTCAAGAATCCCCTCGCCTTTAGGCATGGGGAGTATCAAACTCCATCTTCCACTCTTATGCCACTTGTGAAAAAAATGCTTTTTGCCAGACTTTTTCTAGCCAAGTGATACTATTTGCGATTCTGGCATGAGAAATGGCTCTGGGGTTTGCAGTTAGCCTACATTTGCATTTTTTACCGATATCAGGACTGCTGGGTGAATCCTCCTATACCGAATTTCAAAAAGTTGAAAAAATTTTCTATTGGCCATCAGCAAAGTATCTGTTGTTTAATTTAGAGGAAGTTTGACGACTGCGAGCCAGAATTCCTCAATTAACCTGACTACTTTAGTAAATTGTACGAAGTCTACAGGCTTAGTTATGTAACAGTTGGCGTGGAGCGAGTAGGACTTGGCAATATCCTCCGGAGCTGCTGAAGTGGTGAGAATCACTACAGGAATTAATTTTAAATTAGGGTCAGTTTTAATTTCTTCTAGCACTTCAACGCCACTTTTTTTGGGCAGATTCAAATCCAGCAAAATTAAATCAGGACGGGGTACGCCCAGGTAGGGTGCTGTTTTGTGTAAAAACTTGATTGCTTCAACTCCATCCTCCACAAAATGTAAGTTATTCAATATTTTACCCTGACCGAAGGCTTCTATTGCCAAATCGGCGTCGCTGGGCGAATCCTCAATCAGCAGAATCTCAACGGGTCTAACAGTGCTTCGATCGCTCATAACTGGCGTATCCTTTTGATTAGAGGAAAAAAAAATTGAACTTTGACCCTTCAGCTATTAATTATAGGAATAGTGAAGTAAAAAGTCGCTCCTTTTCCCTCCTGAGATTCCACCCAGATCCGCCCGCCATGGCGTTCCACAATCCGCTTGCACATCGCCAAACCTATGCCAGTACCGGAATATTCGCGGCGTCCGTGCAGGCGTTGAAAAATGATAAAAATGCGATCGGCATACTCAGGATCGATGCCAATGCCCCGATCGCGGACGCTGAACAGCCATTCGCCCTCTTGCCTTTGGGCTGCGATCTGAATGAACGGGATGTCTTCGCGGCAAAATTTGATGCCGTTGGCGATCAAATTTTGGAATAATTGCACCAGTTGAGATTCATCTGCCATCACCGTTGGCATCGCGTCGCAGGTGATGACAGCTTTTGTTTCGGCGATCGCAATTTGCAAATTGCACAAACTTTGCTTGACAGCAGCATTGCAGTCGGCTGGCTCAAACTCCTGACCCCTCGTTCCCAGTCGCGAATACGCCAACAAATCATTAATCAATTGTTGCATTCTGGTCGCGCCGTCAACAATATAATTAATATACTTATCGGCGCGATCGTCCAAATTTTCTTGATAGCGCTGGGCGAGTAATTGAGTGTAACTGGTAACGGCTCGGAGCGGTTCTTGCAAATCGTGGGAAGCCACATAAGCAAATTGTTCTAGTTCCTCGTTAGAACGCTTCAAATCTTCTGTAAGTTGCAGCATTTGCTCCTCTGCTTCTTTGCGGCCTGTAATGTTGTAAACCAACGCACAACAAGACAGCATATTCCCCAGATTGTCGAATACTGGACTGGTAGAAATATAAGTCCAAACATCTTTACCCTCCTTAGTTTTTAGTTGTACTTCACGTTTTTCACCAATAGCTTGCTGGCGCCAATCCACAGGATAGAGATTTGATGTTCTTTCCGGTTCGTCCGTGAAATCCAAAAGCGGTCTACCTAACATTTCTACTTCACTATAGCCAAGCATTCGTGCCATTGCGTGATTGACATAAGTCGTGAGGGAATTGCTGTCAATTACCCAAATACCTTCTTCTGCTAATTCAACTATTTGTCTGTACTTGAATTCGCTTTCCTGCAAAGCTGTTTCAGTTAGTTTGCGATCGGTGATATCTTTCATGAAACAGTGGTGACCGTTAAATGTCCCTTGGGCGTCGCAAGCTTTTACCAGAGTTATTTGCTTGTAAAAAAACGTTCCATTTTTCCGGACTCCTCTAGCTTCCACGTCTACTTTGCCAGAAATTAGCATCTCCTCATAAGCTGAGATTAGCATCTCAATATCATCAGGATGTACGGTGAGTATCCATTCCATACCGACCATTTCTTCGGGTTCGTAACCGCAGGTATGAGCGTAAGCTCGGTTAGCATTGACGTAGCGTCCCTCAATGTCCAGTCGCGAAATGCCTTCCACGGCATTTTGCAGGGCAATGGTGAGGTCGCGGAAATCTTTTTCAGCTTGTTTGCGATCGCTAATATCCTGACCGATACCCAAAAAACCGTTAATATTTCCGTTGTTGTCAAATAAGGCAGTCACAGACAGCAGTACCGGAAACCGCGAACCATCTTTGCGAATGTAACTCCATTCATTTTCGTCAGCTATTCCCCGACGCGCCCAGGCAACAAAAACCTCAAACTCCGGCTCTATTTTTACTCCCAATTCTTGAGAAAGAATTTCTGCTCTTTTACCGACCTCCACAGGATCGTGAATGATTGCTAGCGTAAATTTTCCCACCACTTCTTCGGAGGAATAGCCTAAAAGTTTCTGGGCTGCCAGATTAAATGTTTTAATCGTACCGTCTGGTTCGGTAGAAATAATTGTGTAGTTAGGGCTATTAAGAATTGCATTTTGCAGTTGCGTCAATTCTAACAAAGTGAACGCAATTTTTTGTCTGTAGGCGATTTCTTTTTGCAATTTGTGGTTGTAAATTTCAATTTGAGCAGTGCGAGCGACTACTCGACGCTCCAGAGTTTCATTGAGCAGTCGATTTTCTTCTTCTACCTGCTTGCGTTCTGTAATATCAGTAATAGTAGCAACATAACTTTTAACCTTCCCATTTTCTCCGACTTGACCGACAGCTTGACCGAATACCCAACTGATTTTAGTGCGATCGATGCCTTGAAAGCGGTACTCAGATTTAAACGGCAATTTCTCGGCAGCGGCGCTGTACCATTGGTCAAAAACCCGCTGGCGGTCGTCTGGATGAATGCCTTGGAACCACCCTTTACCCAAAGCTTCATCGCAGCCCATTCCCGAAATTTGACACCAGCGCTCGTTGACATACAAGCAATCTCCTATAGCGTCTGCATAAAATATTCCCACCGGCGAAGCTTCAGTTAAGGTTTGATAGCGAGCTTCTGTTTCTCGGCGTTCGATGATTTCTTGTTGCAGTATGCGATCGATCATCCCTAATTGAGTTGGACTCAGGAGAGTTAATGCTTGGGGAACTAAAGGAATTAATGCAAAAGCCGTGTAAGCAGAAATCGCGGCGGTAATCATTTTTAGACAGCCAGAAACCCAATAAACAGGATGCCAAAGCGTCCAAACTTCCATTACATGAGTAGTACCGCAGGAGATAATAAAGGCGGCAAACAGCCAAAAAATGTTGCGAAATGGCAAGTCTTTTCGCTGACTGATAAAATAAATTAGGGATAGGGGTATTGAATAGTATGCCAGGGCAATTATCGAGTCTGACACTATATGCAGCGCGACAAGCTCTCGCTGCCAAAGGTAACAGTGGCCGTGAGGAATGTAATTCCCGATGAATAAGAGGTTATTTAAAATAGTCCACATGATAAAGAAATGGGTAATGGGGAATCGGGAATTGGGAATTGGGAATTGGTAATTGGTAATTGGGAATGGGTAATGGGGAATGGAAAATTTAACCCAATAACTTATAAGTTATCTCAAAATTCAAAAATCTACAGAAGACCGGGCGAAGGTCATTCGCGGCTACACAAACAAAACCCGCCTCCGCGGGTTGAAGTTTTATCTTTTTCCGTCTTCCTTCTTCCTTCTTCCGTCTTCCTTCTTCCGTCTTCCTTCTTCCTTCACCCATAAAAAAAGGGGCGAGCCCCAAGCCCGCCCCATCCAAAATTATGCTGCTGCTATTGATTAACCCAACAGCGCTTTAGCCTTAGCTACGACATTATCAACGGTGTAGCCAAACTTTTCTAGAGCAACGGGGCCTGGTGCAGAAGCGCCGAAGGTGTCGATGCTGATGCTGTCGCCTTCGGAACCCAAATAACGTCCCCAACCGAAGCTAGAAGCTGCTTCAACTGCTAACCGTTTGGTAACAGCTTTTGGTAGTACAGATTCGCGGTAAGTGGCATCTTGCAAGTCGAACAATTCCCAGCAAGGCATCGAAACGACGCGGACTTTATTGCCTGCGGCGCGCAATTTTTCAGCGGCATCAACGCAGAGGTATGTTTCGCCACCGGTGCCGATTAAAATGATGTCGGGAGTGCCGCCGTCGTCGGACAAAATGTAAGCGCCTTTGGCTGTTCCTTCGATCGAGCTTCCGGCCAAATTGGGCAAGTTTTGACGAGACAAAGCCATCAAAGTGGGGCGTTTGGGGCTTTCAACTGCCACCTTGTAAGCACCGGATGTTTCGTTTCCGTCGGCTGGGCGCATTACCAATAAATTGGGGATGGCGCGCAGGGAAGCGATGGTTTCGACTGGTTGGTGGGTGGGGCCGTCTTCGCCCAAGGCTACGGAGTCGTGAGTCATGACGTAGATGACTCCGGCTTCGGAGAGTGCAGAGAGGCGAATTGCGCCGCGCATATAGTCGGCAAATACTAAGAATGTGGCGCAGTAAGGTATTAAGCCACCGTGCAAGAGCATACCATTGGCGATCGCGCCCATAGCGTGTTCCCGCACACCAAACCGCAGATTGCGTCCTTCGTATTGACCTTTTTGGAAATCTTTTTCACCCTTGAGCAAAGTCATGTTAGAAGATGCCAAGTCAGCGGAACCGCCGATCAATTCAGGTAGGACAGCAGCCAAAGCATTCAAACATTTTCCAGAATGATTCCGGCTGGAATCTGCCTTATCTTCCGGCTTGTAAGTCGGGAGAACTTTATCCCAACCTTCGGGAAGTGTGCCAGCAACGGTGCGCTCATATTCCGCTGCTTCTGCGGGATATTTTGCTTTATAATCAGCAAAAGCTTGATTCCATTCTTGCTCAGATTGAGCGCCGCGTTCAACTGCTTTGCGGAAGTGTGACAAAGCATCGCTAGGAATTTCAAACGGTGCGTATTCCCACTTCAAGAAATCGCGAGTTGCTTTCACTTCATCGGTACCCAAAGCAGCACCGTGAGAACTGTAAGAATTGCGCTTGTTGGGAGAACCGTAACCAATGATGGTGCGGACTTTAATCATGGACGGTTTGTCCGTGACTTTTTTCGCTTCTTCAATAGCTTTGTGAACTGCTTCTAGGTTAGTATCGTTGTCTAGAGCAGTATTGTCTACTGTAATAACGTGCCAGTTGTAAGCTTCAAAACGCTTGCCGACATCTTCAGTAAAGGCCAAGCTAGTGTCGCCTTCAATGGAAATGTGATTGTCATCGTACAGGGCAATTAATTTGCCGAGTCCGAGGTGTCCAGCCAAGGAACAAGCTTCGCCGGAAATGCCTTCCATGTGGCAGCCGTCACCCATGATGACATAGGTGTAGTGGTCAACAATGGTGTTACCGGGCTTGTTAAACTTGGCAGCGAGGTGAGCTTCTGCCATTGCCAAACCGACGGCGTTAGCAATGCCTTGTCCCAGAGGGCCTGTAGTAACTTCTACGCCTTCGGTGACAAAGTTTTCTGGGTGTCCGGGGGTTTTGGATTCCCACTGACGGAATTGCTTGATGTCGTCGAGGCTGACGCTATCGTAGCCGGTCAAGTGCATGAGGGCGTACTGTAGCATACAGCCGTGTCCGGCGGAGAGGACGAAGCGATCGCGATTGAACCACTTGGGGTTTTTGGGGTTGAACCGCATAAACCGATCCCACAGCACGAAGGCCATAGGAGCAGCGCCCATCGGCAGTCCCGGGTGTCCTGATTTTGCTTTTTCTACCGCATCGATGGCGAGAAAGCGGATAGAGTTGATGCAGAGTTCTTCGAGTGATTGAGTTGCAACAGCCATAATTCTGGTTTTTATATGTTAAGAGAGAGTGTGTGTGATATCATATCGGGTCAATCGATCGTAATTCTTGTAGGGGCGGGTTCACCAATAATCCCCAATGAAAACCAGAGTTTTAGTAAACCCGCCCCGACCCAAATAGTACGATCGATCGACCGGACATGATATGTGTGGTCGATTGTGGCAGAGGTGCGATGAGTCGAGTTCGATCGCCCGCGTCTCTGCTGTTCAGTTTCTGTGGAACTGCCGTGAGGCTGCACTACATATCATCTCACCACTTGCGATCGACAGACAACTTAATTTTTTAAGGTTTCGCCCGCTTTGACAGTTGGTAGTTGGCAGTTGGCAGTTGGCAGTTGGCAGTTGGCAGTTGACAGTTGGCAGTTGAGAGTGGGAATCAAACCGTTTATCTGTAAGGAGTTTAGTTTTTTTTTGTGAGATTATTTACGTCTGCGCCGGATGTGGCGGTTGCGATCGCAGATGTTAGTCAACAGTTAAGGCACGCCTGACGATCGCAAGTGTATCTTAGTTGTTTGAAAAATTCATCCCTGTTGCGCGGTTATGATAAAGTCTAGTGTTTCTCACATTTTGCAGCTTGGTCAGGAACAGGCAAGATGCTTGTCCCACAAAGAGTGAATTTTCTGGTGGGGTGAGCAGGCGAGCCCGCCCGAAGCGCCAGCACGAGAATAGTGCAAGATGTAAGATATTGGTAATTTTAACCAGGCAATAAGTAATGACTCTGAGTGAAGCCGAAGTCCGCAGTCAAAAAGTAGAAGAACTGCGATCGCAAGGCATAGAACCGTATCCTAGCCAATCCTACGCGCGATCGCACACAGCCCAACAAGTTCGCGAAATATTTAGTCAGCCGGGAAAAGAACTCGCCAACGGAGAAAGCGATCCCGAAGAAATTTCCCTGCGATTAGCAGGCCGGATTATTTCCAAGCGAGACAGCGGCAAAATTGGTTTCATCGATTTAAAAGACGCCACAGACAAAATTCAACTCAAAATCGAGAAAGCAATCGTCACCGGTGAAGTCGGTTTGAGCTTTGAACAAATTAAAAAATTGCTTGATATCGGCGATTTTGTCGGCGTCCAAGGTATTGGCTGCCGCACGCCACGGGGAGAACTTTCTATTTTAGTGCGGGAATTCACCCTTTTATCAAAAGCTACAATCCAATTTCCCGATGCTTATTACGGCATTAACGACCCCGAAGTTTGCCGCCGCCACCGCGAAATGGATTTGGCTAGCAACCAAGATGCGCTCAACCGTTTCATGGTGCGTAGCCGCATCGTACAAAGTATCCGTTCCTATCTCTGGAAAGCAGATTTTTACGAAATAGAAACACCGACACTCCAAGCTATTTACGGCGGTGCTGCTGCTAAGCCGTTCATGACGCACCACAATGCTTTGGAAGTAGACTTATATTTGCGAGTGGCACCGGAACTGTTCTTAAAAAGAGCTATTTGCGGCGGTTTTGAGCGAGTATTTGAACTAGGAAAAGCCTTTAGAAATGAGGGTATTGACAGCACTCACAATCCCGAGTTTACCTCCTTAGAAGTTTACCAAGCTTATGCAGATGTGTTCGACATTTTAACAGTTGTCGAAGATGTGATGTGTTTTGCGGCGGCGGCTGTCTTTGGAGATGTCGTGGAAATTGAAAATCAGGGAGAAACCATCAGTTTAGAGCGCAAGTTCGACTACAGCGACAAATATCCCGGTTTCAGCGGGAAACACTGGCAAGTGAAAACGATGGTGGAAGCTGTCAGAGACGAGTTTGGGCTGGATTTTGACAGTTTGGACTTGGAAAGTGCGATCGGCTCTGCAAGCAAGCTAGAACTGCATCTGTCAAAGTTAGAACAACAAAGTTTAGGCTACGTCTTGTACGCAGTTTTTGACAAATTAGTTGTTCCCAAACTAATTCAACCGACATTCATCATCGACTATCCCGTCGAAGTCAGTCCCTTAGCCAAAGGACACCGCAGCAAACCGGGATTTGTCGAACGTTTCGAGCTATTTATTAATGGCACAGAATACTCAAATGGATTCTCAGAATTGAACGATCCGAAAGAGCAAAGAAAGCGCTTTGAAGAACAGCTAGCGCAGAAAAATGCAGGCGACGACGAAGCGCATCCCATGGATGAAGACTTCATCCAAGCGCTATCTTTGGGAATGCCGAATTGTGCGGGAATGGGCATCGGCGTAGATAGATTGGTGATGCTTTTAACTAATACTCAAAGCATCCGAGATGCCGTAATGTTCCCGACAATGCGGCCAGTGAAAGATTAGTCAAATTTTGTAGGTGGTGTCTTGATTTATCAAGATTATAGCCCTTCTCAGATAGGTGAGGTACGTTGTTGGGCTTTAGCCCTCTTAGTGTATTATATAAGCTGTCAGTCATACCTCATCTTTTAGAGAAAAGCTCTAGTTAGACTCGAAAGGCTTTTGGATTTTCAAATCCCAAAATCCAAATTGACTTTTCCCCCTCAAAGCCGTGTCCGATCAATTAACCGCAGTAAGATTCGTTTGTAGTGCGGACTTCAGTCCGCAGCCAAAAAGCGGAATTAATTAAAGTACGTTGTTGGGCTTTAGCCCTCTTTAGACATATATAAAAAGGGCTAAAGCCCAACAACGTACCTATTGATGCAAAAAATCGTTTAAAATGGAATTGCGCCCTAATCTTGCAAAAAAATAACTTCTCATTGTTAACTCAGAAAATATGACACTTATTCAAGAAAAAACTCTAGCCTCAAAAGTTCGCGCCGACTTCCCCATTTTGACGCAAAAAGTCAACGGTAAACCGCTAATTTATTTAGACAACGCAGCGACTTCCCAAAAACCCCTAGCTGTACTCAACGCTTGGCGCGATTACTACGAACAATACAATGCCAACGTCCACCGCGGCGCCCACACTCTCAGCGCCAAAGCAACTGATGCTTACGAAGGTGCGAGAGACAAAGTTGCAGCATTTATCAATGCAGCATCGCGACAAGAAATTGTTTACACTCGCAACGCCACGGAAGCAATTAATTTAGTTGCTTATTCTTGGGGTTTAAGCAATCTGCAAGCGGGAGATGAAATTATCCTGTCGGTGATGGAACACCACAGCAATCTCGTTCCCTGGCAAATGATTGCTCAAAAAACTGGTGCGGTGTTAAAGTTTGTAGAGTTGACTGCAACTTACGAGTTTGATTTGGAACAGTTTAAAACGCTGGTTTCCCACAAAACTAAGTTGGTATCTGTGGTTCACGTTTCCAATACTTTAGGCTGCATCAATCCAGTCAAAGAAATATGCAAAATTGCCCACAGTTTCGGCGCCAAAGTTTTAATTGATGCTTGCCAAAGCGTGCCGCACATGGTAGTAGACGTGCAAGCAATGGATTGCGATTGGCTGGTTGCTTCCGGCCACAAAATGTGCGCTCCGACTGGTATCGGTTTTCTGTACGGTAAACTAAACTTGCTGAGAGAAATGCCTCCGTTTTTCGGCGGCGGCGAGATGATTGCTGATGTGTTTCTCGAATATTCCACCTATGCTGATTTGCCGCACAAGTTTGAGGCGGGGACTCCGGCAATCGGTGAGGCGATCGCCCTTGGTGCTGCGATCGACTATCTTAGTAACATAGGCATGGATCGGATTCACGCTTGCGAAGCCGACTTGACGGCTTATCTCTTCCAACAGTTGCGGCAAATTCCCGAGATCAAAATCTACGGGCCACAACCAGACAGCAACGGCGAAGGTAGGGCAGCGCTAGCATCATTTAGCGCCGGAGAACTTCACCCTCAAGACTTGTCCACCATGTTGGATGCGGAGGGGGTCGCGATTCGTTCCGGGCATCACTGCACGCAAGCTTTGCACCGCTATTTGAACATTTCATCTACTGCACGGGCGAGTGTGTATTTTTACAATACCCATGAGGAGATTGATGTGTTTGTCAAAGCCTTGAAAGAGACGATCGACTTTTTTGGTGAGATGATGGGGTAAGCTTTGTGGGGTGGGTATTTGCCCACCTCAGTTACCAAAGTTTTTTTGTAAGGATTCAGTTTAGCAGAATGCCTTTTACAATTGCACATCCGATCGCAGCCGCGCCCATCTGGTTGCTATCTAAACGAAAATTGGATTTGTTAGCGATCGCAATTGGGACAATGATACCCGATTTGCAATATTTTATCGCCCTAAAACCAGTCAGAAGCATTGGACACAGTTTACCAGGAGTGTTCGTTGAAGGTATACCCTGTTCCCTGGTTATGTTGCTAGTGTTTCATTTGTTTTTCAAGCATCCGCTGCTGGCACTTGCTCCCTCACAGGTAGCCGATAGACTACCACCAATCAGACGATACTCGTTCTTTCCATTATCTAGATTTTTAATCATTATAGCATCGATCGCGATCGGTGGCATCAGTCATATTGTTTGGGATGATTTTACTCATTCCACAGGATGGTTTGTCGTCAACTTTCCTCTGCTGCAATCTAAGATTGTGTCTCTACCACTTTACAAATTACTTCAATATGGAAGTGGCATATTCGGGCTCTGCGGTTTGTCGATTTGGTTTTTAGTATGGTTACTCAACACTCAACCTCGCCAAAAGCAAGAAACGCTACCTATTTCCTGGAAATTATTAGCAACTGGCTGCATTTTGCTCACATCTGGTATCTTCGCAGCAATTGCCGTAAAATTACACCTAGCCGAGGATGGAAGTTTTTCGGGGATAGTTGTTAGAGCTGTTATTGGTTCTATTTCCGGGCTATTTATCGGTTGTTTTTTATACTCAGCTACATTCTGGAAGCTCAAAGGTTTTCAGCAATTAAACTAAGAATTGGGTAAAAAAGATAATTCTCAATTCCCTTCCAGTATCCGCGTTCATTCGCGTGCATCCGCGGCTCAAAAAAGAACGCTTTTTGGGAACTAACTTTGCCCGTGCTACAATAAAACCAGAGTTTTCTCAGCTCAAGGAGATTTTGAGATGATTGCTACCACTTCAAGTTTAGCCGAACAGAGAAGACTTCTAGAAAATATTAGCTGGCGAACCTTTGAAACCTTGCTCAAAGAAATAGGCGATAAGCGAGGTTATCGCATAGCTTACGATGAGGGTATGCTAGAAATCATGACTCCTTCATACCTTCATGAAAGTTATAAACTTCAATTTCATCGTTTCATTTTCATTTTGGCAGAAGAACTCGACATTGAAATTAAAAGTGTGGGCTCAACTACTCTCAAACTTAAAAATACCAAAAAAGGCATAGAACCAGATAGCTGCTATTATATCCAAAATGAAGCAGCAGTCAGAGACACGCAAGAACTGGATTTAGAAACTGCCCCACCGCCTGATTTAGCCATTGAAATAGATATTACCAGCAGTTCAATTAATAAGTTTGCCATTTACTCAGCACTTGGAGTCCCGGAACTCTGGCTATATAACGGGCGAGTTTTGAAATTTTATCAGTTAGTAGAAACAGAATATATTGAGCGCGACTTTAGTATTTGCTTTTCCCTTTGTATCAGCAGCAGAAATGGCTGGGTTTTTCACTCGCACTCAAACGATGGGGGAAATTGCTTTGCTGAAATCTTTTAGGACTTGGGTTAAAGGGAAAATATAGCATCATAAATTACGGACAAAATGGCTTTTATTGTGGCGAGTTGGCAAGATCGTGTCCGCAGTCAGTAGCACGATAAAATAGGTTTGTAGTAAGGACTTTAGTCCTCTTTAAACTATGAGGACTAAAGTCCTCACTACGAACTTTATAACGGCGGACACGATCTAAATTCAGATAATTAAAACTCACTAATTTCAGGATGGATAAACTGATAGCCAGCCGCCTTAATTTTTTGATTCGATACCCTCGCATTATAAGGCCGCACGCTGCTCACAGATGTATCCCAAGTAGCTTTCGGTAGATTGTGAGTTTCAAAAATGCGATCGACTAATTCGCGACTAGATAGCGACACATCCCCGACTAAATTGTAAATCCCCTGCAATCGATTGTCCAATGCAAAGGTCAATCCCCCAACAATATCATCTCGATGCACCCAATTTGTCGCATCTTCCCCGGCGCCCGGACGAGTTGTCCCAGCCCAACGTCCAAAGATTTTAACTAATTCTCGCCCGGGCCCGTAAATGCCACCCAAACGGAGAATGCAAACTTGCAGGTTTGGATTCGATGCTGCTAATAAAACTCGTTCGGTTTCGGCGAGAATTTCACCGTTGGGATTGGCTGGTGCGACGGGCGATTCTTCGTTTACCAGTTTACCTTGACAGTCGCCGTACACAGAATAAGTACCCGTATAAATCACCTGCTTGACTGTCGGTATCTGCTGTAAAACTGATACCAAAGTTGTCACAGTTTCTAAGTAACTTTCTCGATAAGCATCAGCATTTCGAGCACCGACGCACAGCATAACAGCATCTTGGTCTTGCAGTAAACTCGCGATCGCACCTGCATCATTTCCCTTAAGCACAACTACCCGCTGGGCGACACCCTCCAATTCACTAACTCGGCTCGCCGTCGTAGTTGTCGCCGTCACGGTACAATCAGATTTACCGCGTAAATGTCGGGCTGTCGCAGTACCCACATAGCCGCACCCGACGATCGCAACTTTCATCAAAAATTCTCCATTTTGTCCTAGCCTCTAAGATTATTGCCGGTTTTTGCGAAGATTCGAGGTCAGGTTTGTGGTACGATCGAGATCGTCGCGAGCGATCCCAGTTGCATCATGTCCGAACAAGATATTTTTGCTACATCTTCAGAAACCGAACTTTTAGCTTTTTACGGTTCTTTATTTGCGATCGCAGCCGCCGACGGTTCTGTTGATATTGACGAACTAAATTTGTTGTTTAAAACCATAAATTTAGACAAGTTTTCGGATTCAGCCAAGGCTCAAATCCAATCCTACACAGCGACTCCACCATCTCTGGGCGACTGTTTGCAAACTCTCAGTCAGTCAAAAGAACCGCTGCGCTTGGGAGTCATGTATTTTTTGATCGGCATTGCTTTGGCAAATAATACCCTGCATCCCACAGAAAGCGAGGCGATTCAATCCGCGAAAAAAATGCTCGCAGTTTCCGATTTGCAAATTCAAGCCATGCAAGAATTCATCGCAGACATGAAACAAATACAGGAGGCTGCGCCCAAAAAAAATCAAGCATCAGCATCATTTAATACTGCCGTTTCCCAGCTCAAAAATAAGGGCATTCCTCTCGATTTAATCGACCCCAAAAGAACCACCATAAACCTCAGCAATCCGCAACCAGATTATTCCGATGAAAGTTTTTGGGCAAAACTTAAAAAATTTGCTTTAAGCGCTGGCCGAGAAGTAGTTGAAAAAGCTTTGACGCTTTATTACACTGCTCAAAATCCCAACGTACCGGCTTGGGCTAAAACCGTTGTTGTGGGAGCTTTGACCTATTTTATATCTCCGGTTGATGCGATTCCAGATATATTAGTCGGTGTCGGATTTACAGATGATTTGGGGGTGTTGCTGGCGGCGATAGCGACTGTTTCAGTATACATTAATGCTGAAACTAAAGCACAAGCACAGCAGAAAATGAGTGATTGGTTTGGTAAATAATCTTATCAGGTTTGTAGTAAGGACTTTAGTCCTGCTAAACTTAAAAATTAAGAAGGACTGAAGTCCTCACTACGAACTTTTAAGAAGGACTGAAGTCCTCACTACGAACTTTTAAGAAGGACTGAAGTCCTGACTACGAACTTTTAAGAAGGACTGAAGTCCTCACTACGAACTTAGTGATTGTGGATTCTCAGTCTTTCAGCGGCTTACCTTCTCGATTGATAATACGGCTTTCACCATCTTTAGCCGTGACATTTTCATAAACCCCTTCATCTCGCTTCACATACTTGCTGAAGCCCTGATTTTTGTAATCAGTGTCGGATGTCGGCTTCATCAACCTCGGAGCGCTCAGCATTCGGCGTACCGGAGTATCTCCAGGAGTATCCCCAAGTTCGCACTTAGCCAACTCGCATAGTTGGGCCCAAGTCGAAACTTCCAGGTTCATGCTGTGCGAAACTTCTAACTGCTGGTTGTTTGTGGGACAAAAATAATCGTATACAGGCATACTAAGAATCTCGCTTGCAACTACTAAAATTACTAATTGCACGGTAACAGTGAGTATTATAACTCAAAATTACTAACAATTCAAGCCAAAAAAGCAAAGTTTACTATTTTTAATGGTTGTTGAAACAGCAAATCAGCTATATTATTAACCCTGTGCAGTTGCTCCCGAATGCGATCGAGACCAAGCCCAATACTACGCTACCCTGAAATCCTCTGACTCGATCGACGGCTAGCAAATGCCCCCAAGACTTCTCTGAATGCCGTCAAAGGATTTATCGTCATTTCAGACTGCGCCCAAACTACTGATTTTAAGTTTCAAGTGTATTCATCTATTCACCAGTGAGGATTTACCGATGAGCGATTTCAAAGTTACGCCAGAAGTGGAGCTGAATACAGCTCAAATGTTGGAGCGATACCAACTACAAGATGAGACTATTCTGCGGCGTTGGGCAAAACTGCACGGCATCAACAGCACTCGCGGTTTCTTCTATCCTAGTGAAGTAGATTTGATGGATCACGCTCACCATCACCTCTACAATTTGGGAATGAGTGTTGCTGAGTATCAAAGTCTTTTAGACCGGCGCCGCAGCCATTCTCAGACATCAGGGGATCAAAATAAAACAGTAGCAAGTCAAGTTGCTGATGAAGCATACGATGCCATAGAAATGCTGACAGATCAGTATTCAGAAGCTATTGATTTAATGGGAGAACGTATAGCAGATCATTTCATCGATGAACTCGATTTATCTGTGATGCGACACCTTTCTCAAAAAGTTAAAGATCGTCGCACACTCAACGGCCAAACTAAAAAACCCAACCGTTTTCTCCAAGTAATTAAAGCTGTGTTGCAACCGAGCAGTGAAAATACGCTTCTGGTTCCCAGAAAAGATGATGACTCTAGTTTAGAATTAGAACACCATCACCGGCTCGGCTAGCGGATTGATTTGCAAGGCTAAGCGCTACTTGTCGCGGTAAGGTGCGCGTCGCGCACCCTACATAATTAGGTTATGTTTCCGGGATTGTGAAGGCAATAAACTTGCTGTTTTTAACCAAGAAGAATGGGTTTAGAGCCTCCTCCTTCGAGGGAGAAATAAAACAAAATTATTCACTGTTTCATTCCTAGGACTTATAGGTAGAGGTCGCTCTCCAACTGTCAACTGTCAACTGTCAACTGTCAACTGTTGAACAGCCTAATTTACCTTGCAATTATCAATTTAAGACTGGAGAGAGATGTGCTTTGCCTCGGAATTACCTAAAATATAGGTTTAATTGAAACAGTTAATCTAGCTAAAGGTAGAGAAATGATTAAATCATGGATGGTAATTGGAGCAGTCGTCTTGATAGTAGCTTTGGCGATTAACAGAATTTCGACCAGTGACATCCAATGGTTCAACCGATTAGTGCGTCCGAGATGGCTAAAAATTGAAGCAGCAATTCCTATAATTTGGACAGTAATTTTTATTTGTGGAGCTTGGTCAGCAGTGATTGTTTGGGAGCAAGCACCGGGAACTCAGGAGACTTGGTTGAGAATGGGTTTGTACCTGCTTTTAGAAATAGTAACTATGTCTTATACGTCGGTTATGTGCAAAGTTAGGAGCCTCAAAGTCGGTACGATAATCGGCGGAACTGGCGCAATTTTAAGCGTGCTGCTAGCTTTGAGCGTGTTGGCTGCTTCTGAATCAGCGACCTTGTTATTGCTGCCTTACATACTCTGGAGTCCGATCGGCACTTACACGACTTGGGCGATGATGCACCTCAATCCGGCGGATGTTTAATTGATAGAAGTCCGAGGGAAGTCGGAAGAAGGAAAAGGGAAAAGGGAAAAGGGAAAGATTTTTAGGGTGTGTCGCCATCAACAATTTTTATATTCAATCGACAATCTCACACTGAGGGTTGTCTTATAACTGTTGAAGCTCCCTGGTCAGGGGGAACGCATCTTATTGAACACTCTTCGCTAGTGGTGAGTATATTTTGAGATAAATTCACCATTCTTAGAAGCTATAGATACGCTTTGTAATGAC
>NZ_JAEQDE010000140.1:0-12491 GCF_020737865.1 Microcoleus sp. PH2017_35_SFW_U_B | reverse complement strand
CCTTCCTAGAATGGTGGCTCAGACTCGTCACAGGCATAGGTATTGTCCGCATTCCAAAGCTCAGGGGTTTCCCAGTTCAGTGATGCCAGAAAGTCGAGGAATGCTTCCCACTCAGTATCGAAAGGGATGCTTTCTCGATACTGAGTAGCCCAGTAATATTTCGTATTTGCCCCCGCTAAATCCCAAGAAGAGTCTAGAGATAGAATTACAGGATGAATAACCAATCCTATGGCGTCTGATTCATTGATTTGATCAACAAAGTCTTTGATGTTCACGCGGTTAAAACTCCAGTTCAGTGATTGTGTCAGTAGGTGTTTTTGATTTTTTATCAAAACCAACCGGCTTAGATTTAGTGACTTTTGGGCGACCGTTGTTAGTTGTAGCTGCAAGCCATGTTTCTACAATGTGGCGCAACAGTTCTGAGCGAGTTATTTCTCGTTCTAATGCTATCGCGGTCAAAGAATCAAAAACTGAGATACAAACATTAAAGCTTGCAACTTTTCTCAAGCGATTGTCTAACCGAGGTGTTGCCTTAGTGGCTTCAACAATCGCCTCCAGATGAGCTAGTCGCTTTAGGATATCGTCTAGTGTCAATACCGATGGTGACAACTCTTCATCGGTATTATTTGGTGCTTCACTCATCATGTAAAGGGTTTCCTGGATAGCAGAGCCTGTTAATACTCATACTCATACTCATCATCATCATTATCCTCATCATCATCGTCCTCTTTGGGCGGGACAAAAGTTTCGAGGTATTGGATGAGTGAAGCGATAGCTTCTTCCACGGTGGCAAATGTGTTGTCTACGTCTACTGGTTCAGCGCCGTCGATTGACCAGTACCAAATGACACCATATTTGTTGTTGACCGGCCTTATTGAAGTGAGATATTCAAGCTCACACCTGCTTTTTTGAGCAGCTAAGAGAGTATTGATTGATTTGCTCAGCGATTCACTCATCTGCGAGGCTCCTGTAAATAAATAAATAGTTTAAAGTCATTTCGGACTCGCTATTCTCCAAGTAGGCTCCTAAAGTAGGGAGCTACTTGGATACAATCGTAGATAGGAGGCTAGCTATTTTCTCAGACAATTGGACATTAACCGATAACAGACCTGAGGCAAACTCGTTAAATTCGGAGTCAGTCTTCAACTCTGTGGTCAAGCAGTCAAAGTAATTTGCCAGCCAGTTTAAGCGTTCTAGGGCTTCTACATTACTTGAGGAGACAAAAAACCCCAAGTATTTTTCTTGCCAAGTATCCGTAGGATTAATACCCAACTCGTTGTACATATCGATAAAAGGCTTCATTTGTTTTCGCCGATGAAACGATACACAAACTTATCGGACTCGTTCCTAAAAGGCTTAAAATTTAGTGATTTTAGGCATTCTTGAACTGCTGCTAATTTTGGACGCTCTAGAATGCCGTCTGACACCGCTGAATCAATACCTTGCTTGATTATTTTCGGAGGTATATCTAAGTTGATTACCGAGCTAAGGATTTCCCAATCAGCACGTTTTTTGCCACAATATTGCTCAATCGCTTCGATGACAATACTATCGACTATGTGAATTTTCTTTTTTGTGCTTCCGTCAAGCCAGTCGGCAACTTCGGATATTGCTGATTTAGCGTCATGCCATACCCCTGTAGTAACGCCAGTTGCAAGCAAGTCTCTCAGTAATGTCCAATACTCTTTACTGTGTCGAGGCTTTTGACTTGCTTGCAACTGTTTCCTAGTGGCAGCAAATTCATGCCAATTGATAGGTTGCTCCCAAAAGTTTCTGATTTCGGCTGCGGGAACTGACCAATTAATAGCATCCAGTTCTACTGTATTTTCCAAATCCTTGGTTTTTTTGGTTCTGATTACCAAGGTACGGCGCAACAACTCCTTGCTTTCGATTTGCCAAACGCTAGTAAATAATTTGGGGCAAAAAGTACGGAACTCAATGTTTTCACCTTTGCCATTGCTAATGAATTGCCTGTCTGTTTTACGATTGTAGCCATTTAGGAAGGCTGCCAAACAGTCGTTTGAATCAAACGTGTCAGAGTTAGTATTGTCAACCAGTAACAAGCAGTTTTTCTCGTAAGTCATTACTGTAGGGTCAACCCATCGTATGAGGTTGATGTGGTTTTTTAGACTTGCCCCCGTAGAACCCCCTGCTATCGGCTCTTGACCGCTTAGTAATTCAATGGCTAACAACATTTGAGATTTACCGGAGCCGGAATCACCCAAAAGCTGGATTACGGGAACAATGCTGCATAGCGTGGATTGCATCATTGCGAAGCTTGCAAGTAGCTTGTATTCGGCTTCGTGTAAACCTGCGGTTACGAGCCTCAGATGCCTGGTAATTGCATCACCAAGGGTTTCGTCACTTTCTGTTTCAAAATAGTTGACTCCCGATTCTGTATCAGAATGAAGCTTTCGAGCAAAATCAATCATTTCTAATTGTCGATCATTCATTGTTTATTTCCCATCAATTTTACTGTTAGCTCAATTGCTAGTTTCGTACTAAGCCCGATGTCGCTGTCCGCATCAGCCCTTATTATCAAAGCTAATTCTCCCAATGTTTGCCACTCAAATAAGCAGCTAGTCTGAGCCTTTAAAAAAGCTAATCGTGCTTGCAGTTTTTCTGCTTCTGATTCAGCTTTTGTGTAAGCACCTTTGTTATTGCTAAATTGATTTGCTCCAGCAACAAGCTTAGTCTTGTCTTCTTCGGTCAAATAGTTAAGAGCCGGCAGTGGGGATAAACTAAAAATTTTATCTTTCATTGTGCCCGCCATCGCAGAAGATGCAGCAGTATTTTGGTCAATTAATTCCCAAAAGAATGGATTAATCCACGGCAAGATTTGTCCCGTATAGCCTACTGCTGGATTTTTGACGAAGAAGTCGCTCAAGATGACGAATAAATAATTTTCATCTTTGCTGACCGCGACTTCTTCGTATTTTTTCTGTTCGACGCTATACTGCTGTTTCTTCTCTCGCTTAAACGAGAGATTGCACTTACTATTTTCAGCTTTAAAGCCTTTGTCACGGGATTCAATACCTACGCAGCTAGCGTTCAAAATCATTGTCATATCAAGTGAATCTGGCGACAATGAAACAATCATCTCGGTGACGGCAATAGTGTCAGCAACGGTTAGCCTTTCTGGGCTGACATTCAATTTTGCGGGATACTTCTCTGTTGCTGGATTGTAATAAATTGTCATGTTGTTGATGCCATGTTGTTGATGTATCCAAGTAGCTCCCTACTTTAGGAGCCTACTTGGAGAATAGAGTGAGAGAGTTTACTAGCTATTCTTGTAACTCTTCAAACACTCTTTTTTTGTGAGCTTCTGCCCCTCGGCTAGCGCATTAAGGAATGTGTCCTCAAGCGATGCTGTAACGTCACCTACTAAAAGGGCTATTCTGTGTCGAAATTCCGTTAGTCTATTGCTTTCTATTGCATCAAATACTAGCGGGACAATCAGACCTGCAATCACTTGCCGAACATATTCTTCATCGAAAACGACGATTCGTGCTTGTTGCGGTTCAGTGTGCGTGCTCTCATTCAGTAAGTGACAAACTTTGATATGCCGATAGCCGTCGGGTTCTAGCATCGTCAAATTTAGTGGGTGAGAAACTAAACGAATTTCTCTCCAGTTAAAAACTGGTACATCGGCAATTGCGGGCGCTGCGGTGTCATTTGTCATTGTTTTGGATACGATATTTTTCAAAGTTTTTGACTGTCTTTGTCAATTCTGCGACCGACAATGTAGGCGGACATTTTGCACCAAATAAGCGTTGAGGCTTTTCCGTGACTATCAGTAATCGTGCTGCGATAGAAGGGTGCAGAAGCTCCAATACTTTCAATTTGCAGCGTGCTTCTGGTGTTAAGAATCCCTTGGCTTCTACATAAAAGAAGTTATAAACAAGGAAGTCGCACACATATGTTAGGCGCCCTGTATTTCCCGTCGTATCTTTAAGGATAATTTTGGATTGAAGTCCAACATTATCAACACCAACCATCTGGACTAATTCGCGATAAACCCTGTATTCCCATTTACTGGCAAATCGGACAATATGCTTAGCCAGAGCGCCCGTAGTTGGGCGTTGATCTAAAACAATTCCAGCTTTAGTGCAGTAGTAAACAGGGGTGTTATTGAATTTAGATTTTGAAATATTAGCGATAATGTTCCTCCAATCCAGTTCGATTTACTTGATGAAATGCGATATTAGTTTCATCAAGTAAATCGAACTGGATTGTTACAGTTCGTTACAATTAAGGCGTAGCCAATGTAACGCAAAACGCACTACGTACTTATGAAAAACTCTGTAAAGCTTGATGTACCGTACCTTTCACAGTTAGACAACAAACGTAATCCGACAGGCAGTTGTAACGTCACCTCTGTTGCGATGTGTCTGCTTTGGGGGGGTGTGAGACCTCAGTGTCAAGGGATACAACTAGAAGATGAACTGTACGCATACATGGAGAAGCGTCGCCTTGACAGGCATTCACCACAAGATTTAGCTACTCTGGTGCGCGATTACGGCTTGAATGACAATTACACCGCAACAGCAACTATAGACGCCGTAAAGGCACATTTAAGCGAGGGTAATCCTTGTATTACGCATGGATACTTTACGGAATACGGGCACATTATTGTGCTGACTGGTTACGACGAAAAGGGGTTTATCGTTCATGACCCTTACGGCGAATGGTTTTCAGACGGCTATCGAACTGATTTAAGTGGTGAATATCTGCATTACAGCTACGACTTGATCGAGCGTACCTGCATACCCGATGGTTTATTCTGGGTTCACTTTATAGGCAAATAAAAATGAACCCCTTTGTATGTAAATAATTGTTACAAGGGGGTTGACACCCAATTTCAAAAATGGGACATTACAAATAACACCACACCACACTTTCCAATCCAAAAAAACATAATAAAGGGCGGTGTGAGGGAGGGAATAAATATAAATATAAATATAAATATAAATATAAATATATTATTTTATGTATTCCTTCAAGTAGCGCCCTACTTTAGGAGCCTACTTTGTAAAATGTAAAAGTATTAAACTTGAAACACACAGATTTACTTCTCAGGGGGTGTGACCAGCAATCCGGTTAGACTCGCTAATGCTGCCAAAGCAAGCTCTAAGCATCCCGACACAGATTTACCTTGCTGGGCTAGCAGCAACACCCCAAGGCTCGAAATAATAGCTGTAGAGCCAACGCCTGTTACGACTATGCTGTACATTCTCTTATTTGTCATAGGTCTCTTCCGGTAAATCCGCTGTTCTGGGCAATAAAATTATCCGTTTTATCTAGTCGCTGTTCGATATGGTTTAGTCGCTGTTCGATCAAATCAAGTGCGTGTAATATTTTTTGCGAATCAACAATCGCTTGACGCTTTGCTTGCCAAACAACGTTTAAGCCACTCAGGACGCCAGTCAAAATAGCTATGGTTGCACTTAGTAGGGCGATATCGATTTTGAGCATTATTGTATCTTTCATGCAATTATTCCTGTATATTCGTAAACACTGATTGCAACGGTAGTTGCTACTTTAGAAAATAAATCGATTGATAAGCGGTAGTCAACAGTAAACGGAAAATGTATTATACTTAATTCGCCTGAGATTATTATTCGTTTACTGTTGACTCTAGCCAATCCGTTTCCTAGTAAGCCTGATTCTATTTGTTGATTGACATATCCAATAGCTTGGTTTTTCCAATAATCAGCAGTAGCAGACACCGAAATCGCTACAATTGGTGAACTTAAAATGGTTGGGGAGAAAACTCGCGGGTAGGGTATTGTACCTGTGGCATCAAGATTCGTTTGCCAAACAATATTCCAGTTTTCTGCTACTGCTGATATTTTAACCATGATATTGTACTTAAGCTTTGACGGTAGAAATGGTTGTTTTACCTAGTCTTAATACTGCGTATCCAGCAGTATCACTCGCGCCAAGCAACACCCGAGCGGGGCCTGTTCCCGTAAACGCAGCCTGAAAAGCCGCAACTACCGCATCTACGCTATCGCCACCGACAGGGAAAGAAAAACTTTTGTCAGTCATTTTTACGACTCTAGTACCCCAAGTTGTAGTTTTTACTTGGGGTGTTGGTAGACCTGGGTAAACAGATACTCGAAGCACTTTTTTATGATTTCCAGCAAAATCCACGATACTTGAACCAGTTCCTAATTGCGCTAGCGTACTGCTTGCGGGCTTCATACCTAAAGCTTGTTTAATTCCGTCAGGAAGTTTAGCCAGAACCGCTGAAGGTGTTGGAATGCGGACAAATACTTTTTCGTTGCCTACTTGATTGGCTAGGATGATATCTGTCGGTGGTTTTTTAGCGTATGGCTTAGCGGATACTGCTAATTTTTTTGCAAGAATAGCTGCTTCGCGCCGTTTTGCGCGAGCGACACGAAGTTCTAGTTGTCCGCTGGTAATTGCTCTTCCCATGATATCTCTTTCTTTCGTTTGTTTGTATTTGTATTGTAGTGCAGCAATCATGGATAATGTCGCACCTTCTCTCTTCTTTTTGTGTGCTAAACCTATTAGGTTTAGATATATTTTGCATTACAATACAAAATAAAGTCGAAAGTGTATTATGCCCAAACAACCTGCACCTAAACCGGAGAATCTGAAACTTACCAATGAAGAGCCATCACTACTCTTTGCTATCCGGGAGCTTATTCGCACTGGGGGCATAGATTGGGACGAATGGTGGAACGAATGGAGACGGGGGATTCCAAACCGTAATCAAGCAGTTACCAATTTCAGAATATCTGATTGGATTGCGCCGAAATATTTAGAGCTTACTCAATTAGATAGTAAATCGGGTGTTCGTTACATTGAATATTTCCCAGACAGGGATAATGAATCGGAAAGTTATATTTTAGCTGGTACTACTCGCGATTTAATTGCACATATTGTTGCAATTGGGTATCAAAACGCTGCTAGCAACAA
The DNA here is from genome assembly GCF_020737865.1 of Microcoleus sp. PH2017_35_SFW_U_B. Lineage (NCBI taxonomy): Bacteria > Bacillati > Cyanobacteriota > Cyanophyceae > Oscillatoriales > Microcoleaceae > Microcoleus > Microcoleus sp. PH2017_35_SFW_U_B. Next base: position 5,543 of record NZ_JAEQDE010000140.1, on the reverse strand, counting down.
TACTGTGAGTGGGAAAAATAGCAAGCCCCCGCTTAAGGGATTTCCATTAATTGAACTTTCTTTTATCAGCGAAGATAAAAAAGTTGGGAAAAAGTGGCTTCGACTTGCTGGGTTTACTGATGAAGCAAAAATTGCTCAGATTAAATTAGCCAAGCAAGTTACTCCTGCTGATATAAAACGGTGGGCGAACAAAATAAAAAACATTTTTGGCGACACTAAATATTTGTGGAAAAAAGGTAAAGAGTGTTTGTCTTACTCTGGACAAATTGCCCGTTTACAAGGATTAGAAGGCTATGCTTATGTAAAAAATCAAAAAGATGGTATTGAGTTATTTACGGCTATTCTCAAAATTATCGATACTATACCCGACAAAGATGGATTTAACCTCACGACTAGCACTTCACCAACAAAATATAAAAAAGAGAAGGAAATAATTGTTGCAGGGAAGTCTGTTATACCTGCCGAAAAACGACCAATTGCCGATTGTTACTTTGACTCCGCCACCTTAAGACTGCCACTTATGAATAAATCCATTCCTTTGGTAAAAAAGAATGTTATTTTATATAAGTAGACTCACTTTACAAAGTAGCGCCCTACTTTAGCGCCCTACTTATATTATGGCAATAATAACACCTGGTACAGGGGCAACAATAAGCGCCACCACAATCGAAGGACAGCTTTGGCAATTGGTACACCTGTACCAAAACGCTGAACGCGCAGACACCGAATCCGTTAATAGATTTGAATCAACAAAAGATGATTCATTTGTAATGGATGGCAAATTCACCATTCCAGGTAATCTTATTTGGACTCCTGCGACAGGTACATTTACCGATGTTACCATGCCTTATCTGCCTAGCACTATTTTTAATGCAGGCAACCCTTTGGGAACCATCAAATCAACCACACTGTCTCAGTATTTCATTGACGTAGTGTTATACATCATTGCTTGGCAAAACAACGGTGCTAAAAACACTCAAGCATTAACTAATGTCACCTGTACTTTTAACGCAAATACACGCGTGTATTCCGGTACATTTCAATTGCCCTATATTACTACAATTGTTGCAGGTGGTAATATTTCTGAAGTAGCAACAGAATGGTTATTGACCTAGGGAGAACAGTAGATGACTCAAAAAACATACGGCGTGACGATCGAAAATTCAGCGCTCGCCTTTAGTACCGAAGGGGTTAGTCCAGGCAAATGGCTACAGGACGCTGCATCGCAAGTATGGAATGCGATAAAAAGTGGTGTACAGGCTGCATTAGACTTAGGCAACCGCATGATAGAAGGTGGTAAAGAGCTATTTTCTGCAATCATGCGGGGTGACTGGGGAATATTTGGTGACTGGCTTAAAAACGACCCGATTGGAGCTATTAGCGGTGGTGCTGCCGTTGCGGTAGCTGGTTGGTTTGTTGGTAGCGCTACAGGAATCACCGCAGTTGCGTCAGGCGGTATTGCTTCTATGTGGTCAGCATTGGGTAGTGTCAAGATTGGTGGCTTTACTTTAGGGCTAATGTTGCCTACGCTTCAACAAGCTATTGTCGGAACTACTAATGTTCTGTACAATCTTGATTGGCAGCAATCGGATGCCTCAATAATCGCCGAACTAGAAAGTATGTACGTTTCTTTCTTAAACACGGTTGGCGAATCGACAGGCAGAATGCTTGCTGGTTTTGCACTAGGTGGGGGCAAAGGCAACCCCAAAATGACCATAAACATTACTGCATCGGCAGCGCTGTGTATTACGGCACAACAGGCGGGTAGTGATATACAAGAAGAGCTAGTCGAAGAATTAAGTCAGCTTGCTAATACCTTTGTCAGGTATGCTCGCAATTTAGCGGCTAAATTAGGTTATATGGAACTTCGCAAATGGGCAAGGAATAACGTTCGTACAGGCATCAAAGGAATCGACGACGCCATTGCTAACTGGGGGCTACAAGAAGGACAATCATTTACTATCGCTTCTGCAATTAATAACAAAGTAGAATCCATTACTGAGGAAAATCCTGCATTAGGCAATTTCTTAGAGGGTTTTATAGAAGGTTTTGGGGATGGCTTTTCGGATTTTATTGTAATGACTTAATCTAAAGTAGGCTCCTACTTTAGCGCCCTACTTTGTAAATATATGACACTATCAACTCGGACATTTTCAATTGCACTTAGCTCTACTACTACAAACGTAGTTACGGAAATAGTACACTTCCGCGACGAACCATTACTTACCGGAGAAAAGGCTGCCGTATATCTGGAAGCGTGCTTCTGCAACGTAAGCCTTAAAAGCTTTCAACTCATGAAATTTCCTAATTATGAAGGGGATGAATCAGAAGCAGAAAGGTTAGCAATGTTCACCGCAGCAGAATTAGCAAGTCAGAAAGTTGGTTTGAGGATTCTGAGTCGGAAAAATAACACTGGGGTATGGCGCGAAAAGGCTGAAATTATTCTTACTAACGCCGGACGCAAATCATATTTCGATTTGCTTATTCCTTATCTAGGAAAAGCTCAGGTGCGGTTATTGGAGTATAACGACGCTCTCGGAATTCAACTTATTGACTACGGCCATGGGTTGCTCAAACAAACCGATTTCATAGAGATTGAATTTGCGACTACCGTTGATATTTCAAAAAAAAACGATGATTTTTCAGAATTAAGTGCAAGAATAGCCTCTCTAGAATTGGCATTAGAAGGAAGGCTTGTAAATGTCCCCGCTAATTCGCTGCTTGGCAGAGGTGGTGGTGCGGGGACGGTAGAAAGATTACCACTGCCATTAGAAACAGATAAAGGGGGGTTCGGTGTTGTCAATACTGGTATATATGGAAGCGTAGCTATTTCAGCTATTCTCAAAAGCGGTTGGGGGGGTATACATTTTCAAGGGGCGTATAATGCAAATTATTTAATGCACAACCCTGCCACAGGGGATATAGGATTTTATGCAGCACAACCCGGTGCTCCTTTCTGGCGCTGGTATTCATCTGCAACAGAGTTTTTTATTTCCCAACCTCTGAAAATTGGGGTCGCTGCCACAGCTATTAAATCAGTTCGATCGCACGCGCAGGTAGTTGATTTTCCCAGTATTGCCAGCCAAGGGTTATTCTCTTTCGATATTCCGGTTGCAGGTGCAATGGTGGGAGCTTATTGTCATGTAGTACCTGTTCACAATAATCCCAATACAGGTTATTGGGCGCTTACTATGACAGCTATTGTGCAAGTCGCTGGAACAGTTTCAATATTAGTGAAAAACGACACGTCCTCCGCTGTTGATGCTGCACCTTTTTGGATACGCATTTTAATTATGGAATTTTAAGCGTCATGAAAAGAAGTAGGTCAATCAACCTTGATAAAGATAGTTCTCGTCGCCCAACTGAACAAATTGATATGGGGAGCAAGCCTGCTGCTGCATCACCCGAGGTAGGTAACTTAGGGATATCCGGCACGCGAGAACTTGGTAGCTACGGTGGTATATCAGCAGTGGGTGATGCAGCAGCAGGGATAGCAGAATTAGGAGCACCGGGAGTATCCATCAATATTAATCCTGCTGAACAATCTGCAAAAGCAGAGGTAGACCTAGGTATTAAGCAAGGGTTCGGCGTCAGTTTTGGAGGAGAAATAAAACGTACTCCAACTGGAGTCTCCGTAGAAAATGTTTCTTTTGGTGTTAACGTTTTGGGATTTGGCGTCAACGCTGAAGGGAATGGCAGTGAGTCGAGTAAATTGGGTGTTTCAGCTTTAGGATTTAAAATTGAAGTTGCCAACGACAAAGACGGCAAAACTTCTATAAGATTGGGGTATGAAATACCGGGCGCTAAAGGCGGTGTGACATTTGCTCCCGATGGCGAGAAAGAGGAAAAGCAACAGCAACAGCAAATACCTGGTATTCCAGTTTTCCCGATGCCAGTTGTGGGTAGAGTGTGTACAATAGAATTTACGGGTTACTATTTTCGGCAGGTAATTTATAATGGTTATCGGCGCGAACGGACTGTTAGAAATATTATTAACTATAATTCCGTTACCCAAAAAGGTACAGTAAAACAAACTAATATTGCCCGCAACATAGCAATACCTTCTCAGGAGTTACTGTCTGTCGAAGATATTAGCGGTAGTTGGGAAATAAGTTTCTTTAGGGGATATTCTGTCCCAGATTATGGAATCTACGTAAGTTACGCTGACAACGCTGATTTTTATATTATTCGAGGTGAAGAACAAAATATTTATTCCTATGTTCGTGAAAAAAAGATGATGTTGCAAAATGCTAACGGTAACATCAATAACGAAGAAATATGGATTAACACATACTCACCAACAGGCGGTACGTGTGACGCAAGTGATGGAACTAAAATTCCTATTAACAATTTAATAACCATCGTTCCACAAAACTTACCCAATTATCCACAAAGGTACAAGCCAATGAATTGTTGCGACAAAGTAGAAGAGATTTACAAATATCTTGGCATCGCCAAAATGAAGAAAAAGTTTAAGGTTGCCAAGCAATTCTTAGTACCAGGCGGTAATGGCAACGAGGAATGTGAGGATTACTACGCGCTATGCGAAGCGCTATTCAGGATGCTCGCTAATGGCTTGATAATTAATCCTGTCAGCAAGCCCCTAGGGAGTGAATGGAAAAATGTTAATGCTACTGCTTGGGCGTCTGGCGTTTACGAAATGGTAGCTGAAGCTATGTCGAACGGAGATACCACCCAGAAGTACGAAATTTCATCAATTATGCAGCAAGTTCAAATGATGTCAGCAATTGCAGAACTTAGTCGTAAGGTAGATTTTTTGAGCGAAGCTATCGGCATGACACCTGACTTAGACACAGAGGAATTACCTGTCTGTTTTACGATTCATGAAGCTCATAAAGGTTTTGGCAAAAAACAACCCAAACAAATTGATATCAGCAAGCCGAAAACTGATAATGAGGTAGAGAAAGTTTTGGGGACGATGCTGCAACCTAGTAAGATTCCTATTGTAAAATGGGTGTTCCGCCCCGAATCCATTTCGATCGCAGCGGCATTAAGCAAATTATAGGTATTACATCATGGCTACCAAGAAACCATCTAGCAGCAAGCCGAAACCAGGAGGTAAATCCCCCGGTGGCAAGAAAGAGAAGGGTAGCGCTAAGGGAACTATTAAAAATGCCCTAGCATCCAAAATAGAAGAATTAGTGCGGACTAGCGAACTAGATATGATGCTGCAACGGGAAAACTTGGGTTTAGCACCGAAGGGGGATATGAAGGAATTTATGCAGCCCTTGATAAAAAAGCTGAAGGGGCGTAGACGGTAATATTTTATACGTTGATTATTTACTCAACCGCAATAGCCGTAATTTTTATCGCTTTTAGTCCAGGTAGTGTAGTATAAATATATACAACGCTTCTCTCTTCGGATTATCTGTATCATTTTTCCTTGGTTTTAACCCTTGCCTGGTAAGCGAGGGTTTTTTGTTGTTGTATCCAAGTAGGCTCCTACTTTAGCGCCCTACTTTGTAAAATGACAGTAGGTACAGGAAAATAGTCAAAAAAATACCCCCTGGTTAAAGGGGGTA
>NZ_JAEQDE010000012.1:0-1326 GCF_020737865.1 Microcoleus sp. PH2017_35_SFW_U_B | reverse complement strand
AGGGACTCGCGGACAAATAAAATACCAGTCAAAATGGGATAATCGTGATATCCCATTTTGGTAAAGTTTCAGAACGTTGCCATGAGGGCAAATATTGTTTTAACTCATGAGGTAAGACTTTTACGCCTTTCTCATAAGTTGTCTCAATTAAGTTTACAATGGGATTAATTCCTTTCCATGTCATGTTAGATGCCCAGTTGACGGCTGTTTCAACTGCATCTAAAATAGCACCATTCCAATAATTTTCAAGTGCTGCCCAACAGCGTTCAATTGGATTATACTTGCTGTGATACGGCGGGTAGTAAATTAGTCTAATTCTCAAACCAATTCTTTGAGATAACTCAATGATACGTTTGATGAATTGTGTTCGATTACTTCTATTTGATGGGCCACCATCAAGGTCAATCACCAATTCTTCCAGTTCGGTGTAATCAGATTGGTTGTTTTGCCACCAATCCGTTAGACAATCGACGATAAAATCAGTGGTTTCAGCAGACTGCCCCATATAAATAGATAATTGGTCATTTTGAGTATTCAGAATTCCAAAGGGGACTAATACGGCTTGCCACTTCGTATCATGATCATCAGCCGATTTCGGTTCGAGGGTTCGCGCTTTACCGTCCCGTGACAGGTTGCCAATTTTGACTTTGGCTTTGGTATCGATTGATATTCGTAGAGAATTAACATCTAGATCGGAGGCTTGATTCTCCTTCAATACATTCTCAAAAATGGCATCTGTTTCGGGTATTTTTTTCAAGGGCTTAGTTTTTTGTGTTTTTTTAGGCGATACCCCATTCGATTTAAAATCGTGCCAATTGTCTGACGAGAAGGCAATTGCTGTGGGTCGTAGTTTTTCTGAGTCACCAATGCGGATAATACCGCCTTGGCACTGATCCGAGCATACAAAAATGTCGATTGAAACTTGGGGTCTGCCTGGGACTCTGGCTCTACTAAAGAACGAATATCCGTTTCTAAATTTGGCAGTAAGATTTCACTTTTGTGTCGCCCTCGTCCCCGGTAATTATCAACACAAATCAACCCGGTTCGTCGTTCATGTAAGCCCAGTTGAACACTGGATCGATTCCACCCCATAAATGTTTCTACTTTTCGGGATGAACCATTAAAGTAGTCTTCAGCCACTTTTGCCATAAAGTCTCGACGGCGATAGCCTGTCAGTTTTTTGGCCGCATCTTTGAATGTTAATTTAACTGGCTCACTCAAAATCATTTTTAGCATCCCACTTACAGAAGTCACAACCACTTATGTCAGATTTTTTGGTTCCTACTCTTCTAGGATAACTGGGGTTATATTTAATTGCAAGCCCCT
>NZ_JAEQDE010000139.1:0-12872 GCF_020737865.1 Microcoleus sp. PH2017_35_SFW_U_B | reverse complement strand
AATTGGTAATTGGTAATTGGTAATTGGTAATTGGTAATTGGTAATTGGTAATTGGTAATTGGTAATTGGTAATTGGTAATTGGTAATTGGTAATTGGGATTTGTGGGGTGGGCTTCTAGCCCGCACAAAAATTAAATTTAAATACTGTCATACGTTAATATGTCATTGCGAGCTCTTAGCGAAGCAATCCCCGAGATTATGCGATTGCTTCGCTAGGAGCTCGCAATGACAATGACAGCAATTTGTATAGACGCGGTTTCAACCGCCCAATCTTCTATTTGCTGCGTTCATCTTTTTCTCTCAACTGCCAAAGTTGAATCTCATAACAAAGATGCTTTTCAAATAGTTGACTCGCCTCCAATCCTTCAACCACCAATTTCTTAAACCAGCGGCGAAATATCCAACGCAGAATTTTATGAATCGGCGGAACCGCGATCGAAATTAAATCTGCAACATAAATCATTGTGTTCAGTCCATACCTGCGGAAAGTATCGACATACAAATCAATTGTTGGTACAATATGAGCAGAAATATCCTCAGCTTTTACTAAATTAAACCCCGCTTGCATCAATGCAGATTCCAGTTCTTCCACAACATGACAGTTAGAAAACATTCCTTCTGTATAATCACGATTAGAGCGCAACATATCCGCAAGCAGTACGTATCCTCCAAGATTGAGCACCGCCGCCGCACCTTTAGCTATATCGACAGCAGACATATATTGACTGCTTTCGCTAAAGAGGACTAAATCGTAGGAATGGGTGGCTTGGAAGTCTTCAAATTTGGTGAGGTGGAAGATGGCGCGATCGCCTGTACACTTCAGAAAGCGCTGTTGTTGGAACGGATCGGGCGCTAGTCCTTCGACTCCAAAAGCGCGATCGAGCAAATAAGCCGCATTTCCCCCAATCCCGCATCCTACATCTAGGACAGTCTTAATGTCTTTCGGGATAAAATCTAACAACTTATCCGTATAAGCTTGCTGGGCGATGCGTAGCCGCGCGAGTGTTAGTTCATCAGCGGGCACAGGTAAGGTTTCCCAATAGCCATAGTGAAGATAGGGAGATTCTGTCAAGCCCAAATAGTAATTCAGCGCTGCATTTTGGTAGCGAGTTACTTTGGAAATTTCGATTGATGGTGATTTCGGCATAGGGAGAATTGAATAAACTTTAGGATTTCCGGGAGGGTTAAAATTCTTCCCAGTGCTTGCATATATGTTAATAGCACGCGAACCGCATAAATTGCCAACTTTTGCCACAAAATCCCAAATTTTCTTGTCATTCGCGATCGACAAAAACACAATTACATAGTTGAGTTCGTAGGTGGCAATGATTTCGAGCAGACTTGAAACAGTATTTTCCTCTAGTTTTAGCTGTTGCAAATAAGCATTAGCCTGCAACCAGGAAGTGAATCGCCAATCATACAATATCTATACTCAAATTAACAAAGTTATTAATTAGAGTATTATAAAGTAGCTGCTACTGTTTCACGTACAGAATCAAGAAAGTGAACAATCTCCTGCATAACTGAAGACGATCGTAAAATCTCAATATCTTCATTAGTCAAATGATCGATTATTTGTGAGCGATCGTGAATATTTTCTGATCGGGCAATCAATTCTTCTAAAGCTTTTCTAGGTTGACAAACTGCCAAGTCAAGTACATCTTGAGGAGGAATGTATCCTATCAACCGCGAAAGCAAAGAGACATCTTGAAAAAAGATAATTTCTATTTCAGGAACAGCAGAAACTACTTTAAATGGTGTCTTACCCGCTACAAATTCAAGTATTTCTTCAATATCGTTGCGACGTAATTCAACTAACTCCGGTACTACTGAATCTGCATCAAATACGATCAGAACTGGTACTCGCCGCCGCACAATTAAAGACATAGCTAGTGACTTAATATTATATACTTTACCACCAACAACAACTCCCACATCAGTGAGTAAATTTTCTGGTAGCACAGTTTTAAGTAGTTGTGCATCAAAAGCCCCTTCACAAAGAATGTAAGTAATCATTGAATATCTCCCTCGATAACGTTGTAATTAGGCAATCCTTCTTCTACACAGGCACGGTATTTTAAAGTTAATAGTTCGCAAATTTTTTCCTGTTCTAAGGCATATTTTAGTTCTGCTCCATTCCACATCAGAATCGCCTGTGGCAGCGAAAAGTATGAAAGACTGACAGCCGCATTTGTGAACCCAGTACGACTAAAAATTAATCCAACTGTACCGGCGGGACGGCGTGAAAGTTGATTGCGAAGTTTAGCAATAGGAGTAATATCAACTGTTTTGTCTGCAAAATCTTTGCTTTCAATTAAACAAGAAAGTCCCAAACAATGGACAGCGCCATCAATTTGTTCGACTACCTCATCAAAAAGTGTCACGCTGTAAGGCCATTTTACCTCTGCACCATCAAGTTGAAATGCTCGGATAATCAGGTACTCAAAGGCTTTACCCGCGTCCCATCCTGGAGTGCTACGATTCTCGATATTGTTCCATAGAGTTCGTAACTCATCCCATTGCAATGATTGAATCATTCTTTGGTAATCTTTTTCCGCAACCAACTATAATACCTCAGCAATTATACACTTTTCAATCAGCGATCTATTTAAGTTTATCATATTCAAAACTTGTGGGTAGGCATCGTGTCTCCCCAAAACAGGCTTCTCACTGAAGAGTCTATTTTGCTGATCCGATCGCCTATTTACCCTCACTGTTCATGCTTCTTTCATTTTCCCCGATTCTGTGATAAATTTAAATAATGAAAAGATTATGAAAATTAGCGATAGTCGATCGGGCTGTCTGCCGTAATCTGTGGCAAATTTAGCTAGCATTTTGGAATATATGCTCAAAAAGCGTCAAATTATGACTCCATCTCGCCCTTTCCCCCTATCTCTCCTCTCCTCTCCCGTTTGGAAACAATATCAGATGATTGGATTGGGGCTGTTGCTGGGAGTGTGCGTCACCGCGTGCAACACTCAGACGACGGTAGAGCCTCAAACCAATCAAAATCGAGATTCTAGCCCTACTGCCACCGATTGGTTCCGAAAAGACAAAAAAGTCATTCTCACCACCTTTACGGTGCTGGCAGACATGGCACAGAATGTCGCTGGTGACAAGCTAACTGTTCAATCCATCACAAAGCCTGGGGCGGAAATTCACGGCTATGAAGTCACTCCTAGCGACTTAAAACGAGGGCAAGGTGCTAGTCTAATTTTGGATAACGGATTGAATTTAGAACGTTGGGCAACTCGATTTTATAACAGTTTGCCAAAAGTTCCTCGCATTACTGTCAGCGAAGGAATCAATCCCATTAATATTGCCGAAGATTCCTACAAAGGTAAACCGAATCCTCATGCTTGGATGTCACCTAAAAATGCCTTAATTTACGTTAGAAATATTCGCAGAGCTTTATCAAATGCCGATCCAGCCAATGCTGCAACCTATGAAGCGAATTCGACAAAATACAGTCAGCAAATTGAAGCGATCGATGAAAAGCTCAAAAAAGCTATCTCAGCGATTCCGCCAGACAAACGCTACATAGTAAGTTGTGAAGGCGCCTTTTCTTACATTGCGCGCGACTACGGCTTGAAAGAAGTTTATATTTGGCCTGTAAATGCCGAACAGCAATCTACACCGAAACAAGTTGAACGGGTGATTAATACAGTCAAAGCAAACAAAATCCCCGCCGTATTTTGCGAGAGTACCGTCAGCAACGAAGCACAGCTTCAAGTAGCAAAGGAAACCGGGGCAAAATTTGCCGGGGTGTTTTATGTCGATTCCCTCTCTCCATCGGAAGGCCCTGCATCAACCTACCTTAAGATGCTTGAATACAACGTCAATACTTTGATAAAAGGACTACAGGGTAATGGGGGATAGGGCATTGGGCATTGGTAATTTGGTAATTTGGAGAAATTGGTATGGATAGAATCAGTATTGACATTGAAAATGTCACGGTTGCTTATCATGGTAAAGTAGCCTTGCACAGAGCCTCTCTGCAACTTAAAGCGGGGACAATTTGCGGTTTGGTGGGGATGAATGGTGCGGGAAAATCAACCCTGTTTAAGGCAATTATGGGGTTTGTGAAGCCAAACACCGGACGAATTTTAATTAATGGCTTGCCGATCCGTCAAGTGCAAAAAAGCAATCTGGTTGCCTATGTGCCTCAGTCGGAAGAGGTAGATTGGAATTTCCCGGTGAACGTTTATGATGTGGTGATGATGGGGCGCTACGGCTACATGAATCTGTTGCGGATTCCGCGTTCGATCGACAAACAAGCGGTGCGAGAAAGCTTGGAAAGGGTGGAAATGTGGCCCATGCGCGATCGCCAAATCGGAGAGTTATCCGGGGGACAAAAGAAACGCACCTTTTTTGCGCGGGCTTTGGCGCAACAAGCAAAGGTTTTACTGCTAGATGAACCCTTCGCCGGAGTTGATATCAAAACCGAGAAAATGATGATTGATTTGCTGATGGAATTGCGTCAAACAGGCCATACAATTCTGGTTTCAACTCACGATTTAGAATCGATTACTACATTTTGCGACCAAGTAGTATTAATTAATCGCAGTATTCTCGCCTACGGCAACACCTCAGAAGTGTTTACAGAAGAAAATCTTTCCCGCACCTTTGGCGGTTCGGTTGGTGATTTTTCGTCTGCAAAAAGTCGGTTAACTCAAGTGAATCGGGAGAAGCAATAATGGACTTAATTCAGTGGTTTACCGCACCGTTGCAGCATGAATTTATGGTGAAGGCGATTTTAGTCAGCGCCTTAGTAGGGATTGTTTGTTCGGCGCTTTCGTGCTATATGACTTTGAAGGGATGGGCTTTGATGGGCGATGCGGTTTCCCATGCGGTGATGCCGGGGGTTGTGATTGCTTATGTGCTGAATATTCCTTTGGCGGTGGGGGCGTTTGTGTTTGGTGTGGGCTCGGTAATTGCGATCGGCTTTATCAAAGCAAAAACTCGCGTTAAAGAAGATACAGTGATTGGTTTAGTGTTTACTGGATTTTTTGCCTTTGGTTTGGTGTTAATTTCTAAAGTCAGAAGTTCGATCGACTTAACGCATATCTTATTTGGCAATGTCTTAGGTATTTCCGATTCAGATATTGTTCAAACTGTGATTATTAGTGTCATTACCTTAGTGACGCTGGCAATTTTACGCAAAGATTTAATCCTGTTTTGTTTTGACTCGACCCACGCGCGATCGATCGGTTTAAATATCACTTTCCTTTATTACGTGTTGCTGTCTTTGCTATCGCTGACAGCAGTTGCGGGACTTCAGACAGTCGGGATTATTTTAGTAGTAGCAATGTTGGTAACTCCGGGGGCTACGGCGTATTTATTGAGTGATAATTTTGACCATATGACGCTAATTGCGATGACTTCGGGAGTATTTTCTAGCGTAATGGGAACTTATATCAGCTATCACATTGATGGTTCGACAGGCGGATGTATTGTGGTGCTGCAAACGCTGCTGTTTGTGTTGGCGATGGTTTTTGCCCCGAAATATGGTTTGTTGGTGAGATCTAGGGACTCAGGGGCGATCGATTAATCAGAGTGGGCGGTTAAAACTGCTCCAATACAAACCAAATCCGCCTCGATATTTAAGCCGGATTTGGTGTCACATCAAACTCAATATTTTCATACAAATCTGCCACAGAAAATTCCACAGGAATAGAAGTTAATGCAACTCGATCGCCCGCACAGCTATATTCCGAAAAAATCCACTTATTCGCGTCAGTTTTAGAATATTGCTGCACCTGTAGCCGATATTGGTCAATTAACAAATACTCCTGAAAACTCGGAATACTGCGATAAGCAGCAAACTTATCATCGCGATCGTAAGCTCTAGTACCTTTAGATAGCACTTCAGCAATCAGCAGGGGATTGGTAATTGTATCAGTGCGTCCAGATTGAAGTTCGATCGGTTTTGCCACCACCATCACGTCTGGATAAGTATAATTATTAAGTTGCGGAACCCAAAGCCGCTGATCGGATGCAAAAATACTGTAAGGTTTACCCTTAAGACTCACCCTCAAAATAGCGTTTAAGATGCTCGTGATTTCATTGTGATTCGGTGTGCCGCCAGCCATCAGAATAATCTCCCCGTTGATAAATTCATGTCGATCCAGAGAATTAACTTCAGCTTCTAGATATTCTTGGGCCGTGTAGGTTTTGGTTTCAACTTGCGCGATCATATACAAGGCTCTCCTTTAATCTACTTATTTTAGTATATCTTAAAAATCGCTTAAAAACAAGCCGGGGCGGGTTTATGAGATTGTCGGTTTTTGGCAAATATTGTTGGTGAACCCGCCCCTACAGTCCGAATAAATTTACCGCAACAGGGAAAAGTTATAGCCAGTTTTTCCTACTGCTTTAATTTGCACTAAAATTGGCGAACCCGCCCGATCGCCACTTGGCAAAAACTTCACATCCTCACTAGCCCCTGGTGTCGAGAAACTTGTACTTTTCAGTGCTTCTTGTAACCCTTGCCGCGTATTACTTTTCCGCAATCCCGCGATCACAGCTTGAGCCGCATCATAACTCGTTGCGGTGCGCCAATTTACTACTCCTCCCCAGCGCTGACTGGCATTTTTTGGGAAAGTGCTACCGGGATTCGTTTCAGGATGCCAGGGAACAGGCAAAACAAGCCCGTCAACGCTCTTTTGTCCATCTTTTAACGTTTGAAAGGTGTACATTGTGGTGCTGCCGTAGAGTGGCAATTTGCCTTGATTGGTGCGAGCTAGAAAAATTGCGCGATCGATGCGATCGATGTGAGGTGCTAACATCAATCCTTGTGCGCCTTTGCTGACTGCATCGGCGATCGCAGTGTCGGGATTAAAAGAAGGGAGTGAAAAGTCGCAAACAGTAGGAACTATTGTGCCTTTAGCAGCAGTTAGAGCTGCCACAAATTCATCTCTAAATGATATATTATCGGGTGCTTTCGAGTCATAGCAAATAGCAATATTAGTTTTGCCTGTTTTGACAGCATATTCTGCTAAGGGAGCGGCCATGATGCTAATATTGGGAACAGTCCGAAAGATGTAACTGCCAAATCCTGATAAATCATTAGCAAAGCTTGTCGGTGTCACCATTACCAGTTTTTGTTGCTGATAGATTGGCGCAGCTTCGAGAGAGGCGTTGCTGGCATTGTGTCCAATTATTGCTAGTATACTGGCATCTTTTGTCAATGTGTTTGCAACTTCTTTGACAACTCCTGGATCGTTGTCATCGTTGACAATTTCTACTTGCAGTTTTGCGCCATTGATACCGCCGCTCTTATTGACTTCAGATTGAGCTTGAGCCACTCCTCGGAGAATTTCTTGGGCGACATTGGGGTTGCTACCAATGGGGACGCTGACAGCAATTTTTAACAAGGAAGGGTTACTGCGGGCTGCGGCATTATTTAAATAAATAACTGTTTCTGGATCGTTGCGATTTTTTTGCAGCGAAGCCTGAAAACTTTGCATCGCAGCAGAGTAATCTCCTTTACCAAAAGCATCAACGCCTGCTTGTTTGTCTGGTGTTGTTTGCGATGTCACCAATATCTGATTTCCTAAACTGATGCGAGTTGCGATCGCACCCGATGGACTCGCACCCGCTGTAGGTGTAGATCCAGGTGTAGGTGTAGATGTATCTGAACTTTTGGATGCGAATAAACCGGGAAGGAATTTGAATACACCAAACCCAATTAAGCCGAGGGCAATAATAAAAACAATGGGTGGCGGGCTTTTCCTTTTATCTTGGGACATAATCTTTTCTCCTTATATGATTTCTACAGAAAAGTTATTAACTACAATCAGTATTCAAGAGATTTTGGTTAAAGTCAATTCATTAAATTCACTAATTTAAACTCATAAAAGTCATATTTGGATGTTTGGGGTGGGCAAGATGCCTCCCCCACAGGGGTTTCAGGAATTTTTGCTGTGTGCGATCGCGTTTATGGTGCGATCGTACACAGTGCATTTCCAGGTAATGCTAGGATCGTAGAACAAGTAAGTGCGATCGGCTTTGGTAAATTCATGTGTTTGTGTGCAACTATAAGTTCGATCGTCTTATATCTCTGAAATTAAACCTTAAATCATGCAAATTACGATCGCCCTTCCCGACAATCTACCTCTGACTGAAGCCGATGTACGACTCGAACTTGCGATCGTACTTTATCAGCAACACAGCCTCCGTCTCGATCAAGCCGCTCAACTTGCTGTAATGTCTGTGGACGACTTTTACCAACTATTAATCGATCGCAATATCGTCATTCCACCCGCAGATATCGATGACGAGCCCGCCGAACTTGTCCTAGCCAGCCTCCGTACATCTATACAGCAAGTTAAAGAAGGTAAATTACACCCTATTTCCGAACTGTGGGATGGCATAGATGACTAACGAGACACCCCAAATCGAGCTTGTCTTTTCCGATGAGTTCAAAACGCGACTTCGCACCCTCATTAAACGCTATCGTAGCATCCGCACCGACCTAAAACCGCTACTTGACGAGCTACAGTCTGGCAACTTCATCGGCGACCAAATCCCCGGAACTGGCTACACCGTATTCAAAGTTCGCCTGAAAAACAGCGACATCCAAAAGGGCAAAAGTGGTGGCTATCGAGTTATCTATCAACTCAGCGGTGATACCTACATCTTACTCGTCGTTATCTACTCGAAATCAGACCAAGATGACATCCCAGCCAATCAAATTCGAGACATTATCGATGGCTCTTGAAAAAGCAACTAAATAATAATGCTACAGCGATGAGTGAACTACAAGTAAGTGCGATCGACTTTGATAAATTCATGTATTTTTGTCCAACTATAAGTGTCATAATTTTGTGCCCCTAATTTTCCGTAATAGTGAAATTTTATCGTTTAGTTGGTGGTTACCAGTTACAGCGAGACTCTGGCTTGAGACGGCAAGTTTTGGGATCGATCGGATTTTCGCTGAGGAAGAGACTATTCAGTTTAGTCAAAGACTCCAAGGGTTGGATATCACTTATTTGATTGTTGTTGAGGAGGAGCCAGTCCAGATTGATCAAAGATTCTAGCGGTTTGATATCGCTGATTTTATTGTTGCTGAGGAAGAGAGTATTCAGTTTAGTCAAAGATTCTAGCGGTTTGATGTCGCTGATTTTATTGTTGTCGAGGAAGAGATTAGTCAGTTGAGTCAAAGATTGCAAGGGTTTGATGTCGCTGATTTTATTGTTGTTGAGGAAGAGAGTATTCACTTTAGTCAAAAATTGCAATGGCTTGATGTCGCTGATTTGATTATATTGGAGATCGAGCATAGATAGGTTGATCAAGGATTGCAACGGTTGAATGTCACTGATTTGATTATATCGGAGATCGAGCATAGATAGGTTGGTCAAGGATTGCAACGGTTGAATGTCGCTAATTTGATTGCCGTTGAGGTCTAGTTCTGTAAGAGTCGAAAGTTCCTGATTAGCTGCATTGCACTCAGTAGTCCCTGCTTTTTCTAAAAGTACCTCAACAGTATGTTTAGCTTCTGGACTCAAAGAAGCTTTTTCGCGACACCAATCACCAAATGTTTTGTTTGCGGGTTGCGTTTCCGCTGCGATCGCACATAGTGCATTTCCAGATACTGCTAGGATCGTAAAACAAGTAATTGCGATCGACCTTGGTAAATTCATGTGTTTGTCTCCAACTATAAACGTCATAATTTTGTGCCTCTAATTTTCCGAAATGTCAACCTTCAGTATCAACAAAAAGCCTTCAGAGAGGACAGTCGTCCTCTCTACCAATTACACTCAACTCAAATATCTAACAATTCACCAAATGCTGCATCAATATCAGTCTCAGCAACAGCCACAGACTGAGCAACTGGTGAACGATCAGGAGACTCCACCGACTCCACCGAATGCACTTTTACTACAGGTGATTCGGCCACAGGTTCCACAACAACAGACTTAGATTTCTTCACATTAATTACAGGTGATTGTGCTCCATTATCTCCATTTTTACTGGTTTCATTCCGCAGCAACATTGCCATCAAACCGTCCAACAAACCCCCACTACCACCGTTACCATTGACTGTGACATCGGGAACAACGCGAACGCTACCATCCGAAACCGCTTGCATCAATTGCAACAGCGTGTAACTCTGCGTACCGAGGGCATTAACACCAACTTGATAAGCATCCGCTTTTGCTTGTCCCATTAACCGAATCCCTTCAGCTTCACCACTTGCGTGTTCGATCGCAGCAGTTGCACTCAATTGAGCAATTTTCACCCCTTGTTCCGCCGCTACGACCTGATTTTGAATGTTGGCGATCGCAGTTGCGCGCACCAATTCTTGACGCTGATACTCTGAAATCCGCTGTACTTCGTAGGTTTTTTCCTGTTCCTGAGCAATTTTGCGATCGGTCAATGTTTGCATCAACTCTGCTGGCGGCGAAATCAAACCGATCAGCGTGTCCACAGCCTGCACGTCATAGGCACGTAGGGCTTGACGGACGTGTTCGGCGGCCTCTGCTTGGCGTTCGCTGCGTGCGATTAAAAAGTCGAGAATCGTATATTCTTGAGCCGAATTCCGAAAGTAATTGCCCACAATTGGACGCAGCACTTGGTCAATCAGATTTTGCATCGAACCTTGCCGCGAAATGACTCTCGGTGCATCCAAAGTACCGATATGAATGATTTGAAAAACTTCTAACTCAAAGGTAAATCCGTCAAAAGAAAGCAATTTCAAAGCGCTTAATTTCGAGTCGTAGCCGTGTTCTCCGCTGAACCGTGTTGTGAAGTTTAAAACTACATCAGTAGTGGGAACAAGTTCGACTTTCATCACCTTTGTATTGATCGGATGTTTGCCTGGGTAAAGCGGTTCTACCCACACGCCTTTATCACCTTTGTTGACAAGATTTCCGTGGGTGAAAGCCACACCACTTACATCTTTGTGCGATTCTCCCACATAGGAAATGACTACGCCGACATAGCCGATCGGCACTTCGGTCATTTTGACCTCTTCAACTTTCACAAACCAAGGGTTCAGGTTCCAAGAACCGGATAAAATTACCTGTTCTTGCAAGCCCCTGCGCCCGCCACCTTTGATGAAGGATTGCGCTTTTTGGAAGTTGTCGTGACCGGGAATTATCGGCCCAGCGATTTCACCTTCATCAATCGGAACTCCGTCGAGCACGTTGGCGATTCCCACGAGATCCGGAGCAAGTTTGTATAGATGAAGTTCCGATGGCTGCATACCTTTTGCCGCAGCATTGGCTGAAGTAATGACCTCAAATACAGCCGTATTGATCCGATAAGTACCAGTGGTGATGATGGCGAGTTGCCGTCCTTTTTCGCCACCGTCGGTGAGGAATTTGCGAGCATTTTGGTAGTTGTCGCAATCGACGACTTTGCCTAAAATGCGATCGGAAGGAATAGTGGCTCCGTCATTAGCAATAATTAACCCAATTTCATCTTGAGGGACTACAACAACAGGTTCTTTGCGAACGCTATATTGCCAAGGAAAATAACCAAAATGCCAGCCGGGAGGAAGGGTATCTGCTTGCAAACCTCCTTCACCATCGAGTGCAATCAATCTACTGGATGGCAAGTTTTTGCTGGAGAATTTCTTGGTAACAATGCCTACTTCTCGTTCGCCGATCGCAATTAAGCCCAAAGTCCAACCAATTTTGGGGATAAACATGAACACAAAGAACATTGCGCCTACGGGAAAGATCCAAATCGGGATGGTAAAACCTTCTTCTGTCGCTGGTTGGACTGGTTGGGGTTGGGGAGGTGGCGGATTGGTTTGTGCGGGAGTTGGTGGGGCAAAAGTGCCTGCTAGTGCGATCGTGGTTGCTACAGATACTGCTAAGGGTAAAAGCTTGCGAAGCCAACGTGATTTAGTCATAGTTTTTAACCTGCTTTAAGCGAAAGTGTACGAGAAATTTGTTTACTACAATCAGTATTCAATAGATTTCTGTTGAGGTCAATTCATTAAAGTCATGAATTATGTTCATAAAAGTCATATTTGGAATACGGATGGTCAGAAACCGGGTTTTTGCGACAATATTTCGTTATAGTCCATAGATTCAGTAAAAACCCGGTTTCTTTGATTGTGATGCGCCCAACGGATAGTCAGAAACCGGGTTTTTTCCCAAATACTTCGTTACAGCCCACAGATTAACTAAAAACCCGGTTTCTTTGATTGTGATGCGTAATTCCCGTTGATATCAACCACCACCACCACCACCGCCACCACCACCACCACCACCACCACCACCGCCACCACCACCGCCACCGCCGCCACCATCACTACTACTTGGATCTACATAAGTTGTCACAACTATTTTTTCATGGTGATAACCGCAATTACTACAGTGACGGATAACTTTATCCCTCCCTTTAGTCTTTGGAGTAGCTGTAGAGATTACTTGTGTATCGGTGTCTAGCGTAAACTTTTTGCATCTAAAACAGAATCTTGTAAGATAGGCGCAAATCCCCCATAATATTAATAAAAGTACAGACAGCCAGATAGGCGATGTTATGATAAGCAAGATAATGAAGAACTGCCCCAAAGGAGATAACAGCAATAAGCTTATAAAATCATTGATTGCGTTCAGTAATAATAAGCTTATAAAATCATTGATTGCGTTCAGTACGAAAAAGCCTTCTTCTTCCGAAGCAGATTGAGATTGCTTACCACTTTGTTGCCAACCAGATTGAGGTACATTCAAAATCGCCTGGGGAAATGCAATCTGCACTTCTAATTCTTGTTCCGGTTGAATAGCCTGACTTGCGACAAATTCAAATGTCTTAGTATCTACTTGACGAGGAACTGCTGCTGCACCAAAATTCGTAAACGAGAGAACTTTGCCTGACAAAGCATCTGGTAAATTCACCGTAACTTTTCCCGTATT